>NZ_JBSHAM010000008.1:0-168420 GCF_053611505.1 Amycolatopsis sp. NPDC054798
AGGCGGGAAAGATGCCTTGACAAGCACCCGCCGCCCGCGTTTTTGGCTTCGTATCGGGGTGCAGGGCCGGGTCTGGGCGCCTGGATTCGGCCGGGTGTGCGGGCGGCGGTGAGCAGGGGTGCGCGGGGAGTGGGTGCCTGGGTGGGTTTGGTTCGCGGCTGCCGGTGGGGTGTGCGGGCGGCGGTGAGTGGGTGGTGCGGGGAGTGGGCACCTGGGTGAGTGGGGTGCGCGGGCTGCGGGGAGTGGGCTGCGGCGAGCGCGTGGGGCGGGTGAGCGGGGCGCGCGGGTCGCGGTGAAGTAGGTGGGGACGGGTGTCCTGGGCGAGCGAGGTGCGTGGGCGGCGGTCTAGGGGGGTGCGGGGGCCGCGGTGAAGTGGGTGGGCGCGAGTGCCCTTGGTGAGCGGGGTGCGTTGGCGTCGCGTCGGTCGGGCGGGGCAAGCGCCCCAATGTGGCATTGGGTGCATGCGACGCACCGAACGCCGCATTGGGTGCGTCGCGGCAGCAGAGCGCACGAAGGTCGTGAGGGGAGCCCTTGCACGCGGAGCGTGCCCTCCGGAGTCCAGGTCCGCGAGGGGGCACCTTGAGGGAATCAGAGTCCGTAAAAGAGCCCTGACGCACTCTGTGCCAAGGGCTACTGCGTCAGGGAGACGCGGGCTTCCTCGCCGCCGACCGCGACGACGTCGCCGTCTGCCAGCTGGCGGCCTCGGCGGGTTTCGACCTCGCCGTTCACCGTGACTTCTTCCGCGTCGATCAGGTCTTTCGCGTGCGAGCCGTTGTCCGCGAGGTCGGCCAGTTTCAGGAATTGGCCCAGCCGGATCGGTTCTCCGGTGATCGGGACGTCGCGCGTGCTCATGGGCCGCATCATGTCACGGCGTCGTTGTCGCCCGGTTGTACAGCTCGGTGATCTGGTCGTCGAAATAGCTCGAGTACGACACGTCCTCGGTGTACCCGCCCCCCTCGTAGCCGCCGATCACGCCGACCACGGTGCCCGTTTTCGTGTCCGGCGAGGGATCCGCTACCAGCGGGCTGCCGCTCGTGCCGGTCGCGAAACCGGGGCAGTTGAGCCGCATCTGGTGTTCGTCCTGCTGTTCGGTGTGGGTTTCGCAGGTGGCTACCTCGTCCACGCCGTCCGGGTAGCCGGCGACGGTCACCGGGCGTGCGAAGGGACCGTTCGTGCCCAGCTGGTTGGCTCCGGTCACGGCTTCGAGGGGTTCGGGAGAGCCTTCCTGGCGCGCGGTCGCGAAACCGACATCGAGGTTCGGATCAGACGAATCGATCCATCCCTGCGCGACCAGTTCGTCCCCGACCTGCCAGTACCCGTACGGCGCGATGCCGTCGTGGAAACCCGGGGCGAAGGTGACGTTGGCCAGGTAGCCGCCGCCTTCGCCGTCGTGGATGCAGTGCGCGGCGGTGAGCAGTTCGTCCCCGCGCGGGCTGTGCACGACGCTCGCGGTGCAGTAATGCGAGCCGTCGACGAACAACGCGCCGATGGACGCCTGGATCGGCTTCGCCGGGGTCGACGAGGCGACCGCCGGTTCCGCTGCGTGCTCTGCGCACGCCACGATGGTCCCGCTCGCACTCATTAGTGCGAACAGCCCGATCACCGTGCGCCGCATGCCACCTCCTGTACTGGTTCTCGTCACTAGTATCAGAAGAAGCGGTGAGACCAGGGTGGGGAGACGATGAAGGACTTCTCGAACAAAGTCGCAGTGATCACCGGAGCGGGCTCGGGCATCGGCCGGGCGCTGGCACTCGAACTCGCGTTGCACGGCGCGCTCCTCGAACTGTCCGATGTCGACGCCGAAGGCCTCGACGGCACCGTGCGCGAAGCCCGCGAACGCGGTGCCAAGGTGCGCGGCCATTCCCTCGATGTCGCGGACCGGGCCGCGGTGCTTGCCCACGCCGAAGACGTGGTGCGGGAGCACGGCCGGGTCAACCTTGTCGTCAACAACGCCGGGGTGGCGCTCGGTGCGACCGTCGAGGACATGACGTTCGAGGACTTCGACTGGCTGATGGGCGTCAACCTCGGCGGTGTCGTGAACGGCACGAAGGCATTCCTGCCGCACCTGATCGACTCCGGCGACGGTCACGTCGTCAATATCTCCAGCGTGTTCGGATTCGTCGGAGTGCCTACGCAGAGTGCCTACAACGCGGCGAAGTTCGCCGTTCGCGGATTCACCGAGTCCCTGCGCGAAGAAATGCTCGCGGCGCGGCATCCGGTCGGCGTCAGCTGCGTGCACCCGGGCGGGATCAAGACCAACATCGTCCGCAACGCGCGCGGCGGAGCGGGCGGCGATCAAGCCGAGGCGGCGGCCGGATTCGAGAAAATCGCCCTTACCACACCGAAGAAAGCGGCCGAGACGATCCTGCGCGGCGTGCGGCGGCGGTCCGCGCGGATCCTCATCGGACCGGACGCGTACGTGATCGACGCGATCCCGCGCGTGCTCGGTTCGGCCTACCAGCGTCCGCTCGCGGTTTTGGCGCGCCAGGGGCTCAAACGCGTCGAGCGGAACGGATAACGCGCCGCGACTGTCCGCATTCTTGATCACTCGATGGAGTTGCATTTTCGCCGAACCTGGCGAAAATGCCGCAGAATGCTGCCAGTCCACTCGTGTGTCCGCACCCCGGAGGTAGCCCTCGATGCTGCGCCTTGCCGAGCGCCGATTGGCCGCGCCCGCTGACCGCGCCTCCGGGGAACTGGTCGACCGCACCGGCATCATCGCCGCGAGCCTGCCGCGCGAGCAGCGGCCGGCAGACGAGGCGGCCCCGGAGACCAGCTGCGAATCGACCCAGCAGATCCCGGTGATCGCCGGGTGCGCGCCCGCCGAGGAACGCCCGCGCGCGGTGGCGTCGCGGCGGCGGGCCCGGGTGTGGGTCGGCGCCGGGCTGGCGGTGGTCCTGGTCGGACTCGGCTGGCTCGCCGGGGGCTTCTTCACCGGGGTGCTCCCCGGCCAGCCCGCGGACGACGCCGTCGCGCAGGCCGAACAGCACACCCCGATCGCGGAGCAGCAGATCCCGGTCCGGGCGACGATCGCGCCGCCGGTGACGCAGACCGCGCCGCCGGTCACGGTGTACGTCCCGGTGCCCTCGCGGCAAACCCCGGTGCGGCGGCACAATCCGGTCCGCTCGACCACGCCGCGCGAGACGACTGCCCCGGCGGCCACCGAACAGGCCGATCCGCGGTCGGACCTCGAGACGTCCACTCCGAGCAAAGCTCCGGCACGGGCGGGAATCGACCCGTTCCTCGACTGGAAGCCGTGGCTGGACGCGGCGCAGCGGATGGCTACCGGGCACTGACCGCGGCTCGCCGGGGCAGCCGATCCCAGCTGTCGAGCTTCGGGTCAGCCGATCCAGGCGTATTCGTGTTCGGGCCGTCCGGTCGCGCCGTAGCGAAGCCGCATTTCCACTGCTCCGGACTCTGCCAGCGCAGTCAGATAGCGCTGCGCCGTAGCGCGGGCCATGCCGAGTTCGCGGGCCACTTCGGCGGCCGAGAGCGGCGTCGGCGAACCGCGCAACCGCTCTGACACCAGACGCGCCGTCGCACTGGACTGGCCCTTGGGCGTCGCTGCGCGGTCTTGGTCGTGCAGGGCGCGGAAGGCACGGTCCACCTCGTCCTGGGACAGCGGACGTTCGGTGGCGACCAGGCTGCGATACCGGGCGTACGACGTGAGCCGTTCCGACAATTGCCGCGTGGTGAACGGTTTGATCAGGTAGTTCAGCGCGCCCGCGCGGATCGCGGCGGAAATCGACGCGGCGTCGGTGGCGGCGGACAGCACGATGGTGTCCGTTTTCAGGTCTGGCAGCACGGAAAGTCCGGGCTCGTCTGGCAGGTAGACGTCCAGCAGCACCAGGTCCGGGGCCAGTTCCCGCACGCGGGCGCGGGCTTCGGCGGCGGTGTGCGCGACCCCGGCGACGGTGAATCCCGGTACCTCCGACACAAATCCCGCGTGCACGCCGGCGACGCGGAAATCGTCGTCCACGATCAGGGTGCGGATCATGCGTCGGTCTCCTCGGGTCGTTCCAGCAGGCCGGGAAGTTTGGCGACGAACAACGCGCCGGTCGTCGCGCCGCCGGGATCGGCGAGCCAGACGTCGCCGTCACGGGCCCGGGCGGCTTGGCGGGCCAAGGCCAGCCCGAGACCGTGACCTGGACTGAGCTTTGTGGACACTCCTTCGTCGAACAGCCTGTCCCGTAAAGCGGCATCGATTCCTGGACCACTGTCTACAACAGACACGTGCAAAGTGGAGCCATCGGCCAGCAAGCCGACCTCGACCCACGCTGGGCGGCGTGGACCCATGCGAGCGGCATGCAGGGCGTTGTCCACCAGGTTGCCGATTACGGTGCCCGCGGCGATCGGATCGGTTACTGCGGCGGGGACCCAAGCGTCGTCGGCGAGTCGCAGTTCCATGCCTTTTTCCTGGGCCTGCTCGGTTTTCGCGACCAGCAAGGCTTGCAGGTACGGGTCGGTGATCCGGTCGTCGAGCGGTTCCGCGCGCGAGGCTGTGGTTTCGGTGAGGGTTTGCAGGTATTCCTCGGCTTCGGCGTGGTGGCCCAGCTGCAGCAGGCCGGACAAGGTGTGCAGACGGTTCGCGAACTCGTGCCGTTGTGCGCGCAGGCCGTCGGACAGCGAGCGGATGCCGTCGAGTTCGCGGGTGAGAGTGTCGAGGTCGGTGCGGTCGCGGAAGGTCAGCACGGTGCCGAGGGAGCGTTCATCTCTTTGCACGGAACGGGAATTGATCACCAGGACTCGGTTTCCGGCTACTGCCAGGAGGTTGTCCACTGGTCGTCCTTCGGCGACGGCTTTGTGCACTCGCGGGGAAAGGTCCAGGTTCTCCAGCGGTGCGCCGACGGGGAGTGGGGTGCCGAGGAGGCGTTCGGCTTCGTCGTTGCGGACGGTCACCCGGCGTTCCGCGTCGACGGCCAGTACGCCTTCGCCGATGCCGTGCAGGACGGCTTCGTGCTCGTAGAGAAGTTCGGTGAGTTCGTGGGGTTCCAGGCCGTGGGTTACCCGGCGGAGGCGGCGGTTGAGCAGGGCGGACGCACCCGCGCCGAGTGCCAGTGCACCGCCGCCGAAGACGAGGGTCAGGGCCAGGAGGTTGTTGAAGTCGCCGGTCAGTTCGGTGATGTCGAAACCGACGCTCACCTCCCCGACGACTCGCGAGCCTTGCCAGATCGGGGTCTTGCTGCGCACCGACACGCCTAACGTGCCCAGCTGAACGGCACTGACGACGTCCTTGCCAGCGAGAGCTTCTTCCGCCGACGTGCTTACGCGCTTGCCGATCTCGTGCGGGGTCGGGTGCGCGAGCCGGATCGCGTGATCGTCGGTGATGACCACGAACAACACGTCGGTCGCCTTGGTGACTGCTTGCACGCGTTCTTCGAGCGGTCCGCCTCGTTGCCGGGCGGCCGCGCCCGCGACGACCACCGGGTCGGAGGCCACCGATTTCGCGATCGCCAACGCGCGCTCGCCGTACTGCTCGGACAGCGTCGTGCGCAGGAGCGAGCTGACCAGTGCGACGCCGAGGCCCACGACGAGGACCACCACGCCGATCTGCAACAGCAGCACCTGACGGGTGAACCGCATCCGCGGAAAGAGCGCCCACTTCGGCATGCCAGGGAACATACCCCCAGCTCAGCGCTGTGCGCTAAACGAGCAAAACGTGGAGAACGCGCAGAGCGCACGCAGAACGTCGACAAGCTTCTCCACCGCGAAACCCGCTCTTAACCTGCCTCGAGCGAGTCCCCACCGTGACGAAGGAGTCACCTCGATGGCCCCACTCATCGAACTGATCGGCGCCACCAAAAGGTTCCCGAGCGGATCAGGTTCTGTCCACACCGCTGTCCGCGAGCTGACCATGACCGTCGAACCGGGGGAGTTCGTCGCCGTGGTCGGGCCGACCGGATGCGGCAAATCCACCACGTTGTCCCTGGTCTCCGGGTTGCAGCCGCCGTCGGCGGGGCGGGTCGTCGTGCACGGCTCCGACGTGAAGTCGATTCCGGACGGCGTCGGCTACATGTTCCAGACCGACGCGGTGATGCCGTGGCGTTCGGTGCTGGACAACGTCGCGTCCGGGCCGCGGTTCCGCGGGGCGTCCAAAGAGGACGCACGGAAGAAGGCGGCCGACTGGATCGGGCGAGTTGGCCTGGCGGGGTTCGAGAAGTACTACCCGCACCAGCTTTCCGGCGGGATGCGCAAGCGGGTCGCGCTCGCGCAGACGCTGGTCACTGAACCGAAAATCCTGCTGATGGACGAGCCGTTCTCCGCGCTCGACGTCCAGACGCGCGCGCTGATGCAGGACGAACTGCTGCGCCTGTGGTCCGGCACCGGTGCCGCGGTCATCTTCGTGACGCACGACCTCGACGAGGCGATCGCGTTGGCGGACAAGGTGGTCGTGCTGACGACCAGTCCGGCGACGGTCAAGGACGTCTTCGAGATTCCGCTGGAGCGTCCGCGCAAGGTGGAAGACCTGCGGCTCACCGAGGAATTCCGCAAGATCTACTCCGACATCTGGGAATCGCTGCGCGGCGAGGTCGACAAGGCCCGCAAGAAGGGAGCGACCGGTGTCGCTTGAGACTCAGACCGCGCCGACGCCGGTCTTCGAAACCGAACAAGACATTCTCTCCCGCGCGAAGCGCTCCGCCGGACGGCACAAGCGCAACGTCTGGCTGCTGCGCCTGGCGATTCTCGTGGCCTGGCTCGGGTTGTGGGAAATCGCCGGACGGTTCTGGATCGACCCGTTCTTCTACTCGATGCCGTCGAAGATCTGGGAACGGCTCACCGAGTGGTTCACGACCGGAACCGACTTCGGGACCATCTGGTACCAGATCCTGGTGACGGTCGAGGAGGCCGTGATCGGCTTCGTGCTCGGTGCGGTCGCTGGCGTGATCTGCGGGGTCATTCTTGGCCGCAGCGCGTATCTCGCCGAAGTGCTCGCCCCGTTTATCAAGGCCGCCAACGCAATGCCGCGTATCGTGCTCGCCGCGCTGTTTGTGATCTGGTTTGGTCTCGGGCTGTCCTCGAAGGTCGCGACGGTGTTCGTGCTCGTGTTCTTCGCGGTGTTCTTCAACGCGTTCACCGGTGCTCGCGAGGTGGATCGCAACCTGATCGACAACGCCCGCATCCTCGGTGCGACGCGGTGGCAGGTGCTGCAGTCGATCGTGCTGCCCAGCGCGACGTCGTGGATCCTTTCGTCGCTGCACGTTGCTTTCGGGTTCGCGTTGATCGGCGCGGTCGTCGGCGAGTACACCGGTGCCAAGGCTGGCATGGGCTTCCTGATCGCCAACGCACAGGGCACGTTCGACACCGCCGGGGTCTACGCCGGGATGCTGGTCATCATGGTCGTGGCGTTGTTCGCGGAATGGCTGATCGGGTCGGCGGAGCGCAAACTGCTGCGCTGGCGTCCGCAGATGTCAGCCGACGACGGACGGCGGGACATCTGACATGCGGCTCAAAAGGACACTCGCGGTCGCGGCGGCCGCGCTCGTGACCGTGGCCGGGGTGAGCGCCTGCCGGGACTCCCGGGAGATCGACCTCGGCAACGGCGGGCGGCCGCACATCAAGATCATGGTCGGCGGACTGTCCAAAGTGATCTATCTGCCGGGGCAGCTCGCGAAACAGCTGGGCGAGTACCAGAAGCAGGGGCTGGACGTCGAACTGTTCGACCAGCCGTCCGGGGCCAACGCGGAAACCTCGCTGCTGGCTGGCGAAGTGCAGGGCGTGGTCGGGTTCTACGACCACACGATCGACCTGCAGGCCAAGGACCAATGCATCACGAGCGTGGTGCAGTTCGCGAACGTGCCCGGCGAAGCGGAAATGGTCGCGACTGCCAAAGCCGGTCACATCAAGTCCGGTGCGGACTTCCGCGGAAAGAACCTCGGCGTCACTTCGCTTGGCTCGTCGACGGACTTCCTCACCAAGGCGCTCGCCAGCCGCGGCGGTGTCGGCAGCAAGGACTACACGCCGGTGAAGGTCGGCGCGGGACAGACGTTTATCTCTGCCATGCAACAAGGTTCGATCGACGCCGGCATGACGACTGACCCGACCATCGCGCAGCTGACCAACACCGGACAGGCCAAGGTGCTCTACGACATGCGCACGCCGGAGGGCACGCGCGCGGCGTTGGGCGGGCTGTATCCGGCGAGTTCGCTGTACATGAGCTGCGAAATCGTGAAGCGCTATCCGGACGTCGTGCAGAAACTCACCAACGCGTATGTGAATTCGCTGCAGTGGCTTTCCACGCACAGTGCGGAAGAGGTGGCGGATCTGATGCCGCCGTCGTTCGCGGGCGGTGACAAGGCGTTGTACGTCAAGTCGCTCAAGGACAGTCTGCCGATGTTCACCAAGGACGGCCGGATGGACCCGTCCGGCGCGCAGAACGTGCTGAAGGTGCTGGGCGCGTCTTCCAGCAACGTGAAGCCCAAAAAGGACAGGATCGATCTGTCCAAGACCTACACCACCCAGTTCGTGGACGCCGCGCACGCCCGTACGGCTCGGTAGTCCACTTCGGAAGGAGTCCGTGCCGGCCCGCCGCCTCCCTGGCGGGCGGGCACGGACTTCCGTGTACACATAGGAAAAATCCGGACATTTGGTCAAGATTTCCCGAGATGTGAAGACCCTTCGAAAGTAGCTACCAATTCCGGCATTCCCAAATCAACACTGGTACGCGCAGGCACTCCCGTGTGACCAGATTGGATGCCCATGAGTTCACGATCTTTCCCGCGTCCCCTCGGATTGCTGGCGGTCGGCGCGTTCGCGGCCGCGACCCTCGTCGCCGGCGCGGGAGCCGGGCCCGTCACGTTCGGCAGCCATTTCCACGGGAACCACTACTCCGGCGGAAACTGGGGCGGTTACGTCAGTTTCGGGAGTTTCACCACCGCGACCGCCGGCTGGACCGAACCGTCGGCGACCTGCAATTCCAGCAACGACCTGTTCGCGCCGTGGGTGGGCATCGACGGCGACGGATCGTCCTCTGTGGAGCAGACCGGCGTCGCGACCGATTGTTCCAGCGGCAGCCCGAAATACCAGGCGTGGTACGAAATGTACCCGGCCGCCCCGGTGTACTACTCGGAGAGCGAAGCGCCGGTGAAGGCGGGCGACCACATCACCGCGACCGTTACGCGCAGCAACAACAGCTACAAACTCGACCTGAAGAACGACACGCAGGGCTGGACGAAAACGACCACGCAGTCGCTGAACGCGAAGCACTCGTCGGCCGAGGCGATCATCGAATCGCCGACCGATTCGTACCCGTCGATCAGCGGCGGCGTGAAGTTCGACGGGGTGAAGTTCGACGGCAAGAATCTCGCCGACACGAGCCCGCAGGGCCTCAACGCCGACGACGGCGGCAGCGCGACGTGGGTCCCCGGCGCGATCGGTTCGGACGGTCAGAGCTTCTCGATGAACCGGCAGTAGCGGGTCGTGAGGGGAACCCTGAGGGAATCAGATTCCCTCAGGGTTCCCTTCACGGACGTTCGAAGCGGTAGGCGCGTTCGACGCGGGAGACCTGGACGTCGAATTCCGTGTACCACTCGGCGCGGCCCTGGCGGCGGGTTTCGGTGTGCTCCAGGTTGGTGCGCCACGCGGCGATGGAGTCCTCGTCCTTCCAGTACGACACGGTGATGCCGAGCCCGGACTCGTCGCGGACGGAGTTCTGGCCGAGGCAGCCGGGCTGTTTGGCGGCGAGTTCGGACATGTAGGCGGCACGTTCGGCGTAGCCGCGGTCGCCGTCGGTGCGGCGGGACGTGAAGATCACCGCGTAGTAGGGCGGTTCGGGAAGCTCCATGGCCGGAGATATACCCCGCGGACGCCGGGCGGGGCCAGTGGGTTTCAGCCTTGCAGGCCGTTGACCGCCCAGGCGAACACCATCAGCGCGAGCAGCAGCGAGATCCCGGCCTGGACCATCATGGTCATTTTCGCCCAGATCCGCAGCGGCATGACGTCGGTCGGGCTGAACGCGGTGGCGTTCGTGAACGAGGTGTAGAGGTAGTCCAGATAGCGCGGTTCCCATTCGGCCTTGGCCATCGACGGGTCGCTCATCTGCGGGAACTGCAGGTCGGGGAAGTCGGCCCGGCCCGCCGCGCGACGTGCCGGGCCGCCGCGGTCGAACTCCCAGTACCAGAGCGAGAAGACGACGATGTTGGTCCAGTAGATGACCACGCCGCTGATCAGCACCTGCACCGCGTGCCCGCGCTGCGTGCCCTGTGCGATCCCGATCACCAGCTGCACCGCGGACGCGCCGTTGAGGACGCTGACCACGGCGAGCGCGGCGAGCGCGACCATGCGCTCGACGATGTTGAACTCGCTGAGCCGACCGGGGTTCAGCAACAGCAGCGCGACGATCAGCACGGCGGTCAGCGACGGCAGCAGCCACCACGGGTGCAGGACCATCTCGTCGGGGAGCGCGAGCTGCAGGGCGAGGGTCCCGACGACGACGGCCGCCGCGGGCCAGCGGGTCTCGCCTTTGGTCGCCCGCCGCCAGGCAGGCACTCGTTCGTCAGCCACCTGCACACGGTAGGACGCGGTGCCCGTTATTGCGCGATTTCAGCAGACGGCAGCTTCCTCGCGACGTCAGTGCGGCTTCGCGCCCCGAGCTTGCGAAGCACCTTCGCCACGTGTTGCTCCACCGTGCGTGGAGACAGGAACAGGCCGTCGGCGATCTGACGGTTCGTTCGGCCCATCGCGAGCATTTCGGCGACTTCGCGCTCTCGCGGTGACAGCTCGCGACCGTAGCCTCGACGGCCGCGTTGGGACGGTGCCCAGGCGCCGTGTTCGCGAAGCACGTGATGACAGCGGCCAGCGTCACGCGTGGCGCCTAGCTGTACGTACGCAGCTGCGGCCTCGCTGAGGGCAGCTGTCGCACCGCTTTGTCCAGCTTCGAGACGACAGCGTGCCGCTCGTTCGCGCATGCCTGCGGCGAGGTACGGCATCGGCAGTTCTGCGTACGCGTCGGCGGCCGTGTCGAAAAGCGTCGCGGCGACTAGATGCTTCGCGCGGGCGTTTGTCAGGACGGCGCGGCCGGCGTGCAGGGCTGCGCCGGCGAGAGGTGCGTCGCGGTCTTCGATGCCGCGCGCGAATTCTTCGACAAAAGCGTCGGCGTCGTGCCAACGGTCTGCGTGCGTGTACGCCTCCGCGGCGGCTGGGACGAGCGAGGCTGCCCAGACCCACACGCCTTTGCGGCGTGCGGCGTCGACAGCGATATCGGCGACTTCGCAGGCTGCGGTGACGTCGCCGGTCGACAGATGCACGCCGATCAACACCGAAGCCGCGCACAACACAACGGGGATTGGGCCTTCGCCGGGACGGAGCGCCGAGGCGTCGGCCAAGTGTCTTCGGGCCGCGGCGAACTCACCGCGCACCGCGGCCAGCCCGCCCAGCACCAGCGACGTTTCCATGACGATCGCGCCCAGCGCCGGGTGCCGGACGCGGACGTCTTCGGTCGCCTCGGCCAGGCCGTCCCACTTGCCGCGGAACCACGCGAGCCGCACCTCGGTGCCTTCGATCAGCCCCTTCGGGTACAGCGCGCCGGCTTCGGAAGCTCGGCGCAGCCCCTCGGCGACCAGCTGTTCTGTTCGGTCGAGGTGGCCGGACCACGACTGCGCGTCGGCGAGGTTGCACCACAGCCGGGCCAGTTGCACGCGTTCGGCGACGCTCGGCGCGGTGTCCGGCATCGCCTGGAATTCCTCCCACGCCGAACCGTCGCCGATGTGCGAGGCGGTCGCGATCCGGTCGCCGGTGAGCGCCAGCCGCAGTTCGGGATCAGTCAGTCCGGCGTGGACTTCCCGGGCGCGGCGCATCCACTGCTCGTGCCAGGACAGCGGGGTGAGCCCGTCGAACGGCAGCGCGAGCAGGTTGATCCCGCGCGCGACCAGTTCCGGCCGATCCGACAGTTCGGCGACGGCGCGTTCCACCGCCGCGCGGCCCTGCTCCAACCGTCCGGCGACGCGGACCAGCAGCATGCCCAGCGCGAGCCGGATCGTCCCGTGCACGGCTGGCGGCAGCGGTCGGTCTTCGAGCACCTTTTCCAGCGTCAGGTGGACATCCGGCCGGAAGACGCGCAGCGAGACGTCGCTGAGTTTCTTCGCCAACCGGCCGACCGCGTCCTCGTCGGCCTTCGCGACGATCGCCTGCAGCAAGTCGATCGCGCGTGCGGTGTCGCCGTGTGCGATCGCTTCGTCGGCCGCTTCTTCCGCGTACTGCCGCCATTCCTCGACGCGTCCGGCGGCGTGTGCGTGCGCGGCGAGCAACGAAAGCGGTTGATCTGGCAGGTGCATTGCCTTGGTGTGCAACAGCTTTCGCTCAGACGCGCTGAGACCATCGTACACCGCCTTGCGAGCGAACGGATGCCGGAAGCCGTAGCGGTTGTCGTCGACTTCGTCCAACAGCCCGCCGGGCAGCACGATCGCGTCCTCGGCCAATCCGGCCAGCTTGTTCAGCACCGCCGGTTCGGCGGGAAGGCCGAGCACCGCTGCGGCTTTTGCCAGCTGCATCGCGGATTTCGGCAGCGCGGACAGCTGCTTGGACACCGATTCCTGAAGCGCGGCAGGAACTTCCAGCCGGTCCAACGCCGAATCGGTCAGTTCGGAGCCACGCAGCGCACGAAGAGTTTCCTCGGCGACAAAGGGAATTCCCGCGGTGTACTCGTGCAGCTTCGCGGCGAACTCGGCGTTGATCCGCGGCACATCCAGGAGATCGCAAGCCATCGCCGCTATCGCCGCGGAGTCCAGCGGCCCGAGCGTGACCCGCGCGCTGTGTACCTCGGGAGCCGTGCGGACACTGGCGTTTCCAGTGCAGCAGGTGGCGACGACCCCGAGTTCCGGCGGCCAGTCGACAGCGAGAAACCGCAGCAGGTCACCGGTTCCCGGGTCGGCGCGATGCAGATCGTCGATGAGCAGGACGGTCGGGCCGCAGGCGATCAGCAGTTCCCGGAACGCGCGGAACACCCGATGCCGCTCGGCGCTGGCGTCCGGCAGCGGTTCCGGCGCGGGCGGCAGAACGCCGGCCAGTTCCGGCAGAAGCGGTTGCAGCGCACCGGCGACCGGGCTCAGCGGTCCGAGCCGGTCCCCGGCGGAGCGCAACGCGTCCAGCACCGGGCCGTAGAGAAAGGGCTCGGCCAGCTGGGGGCACGCGCCGCGCAGCACCCGGATCCGGGAAAACTCCGGCCGGACGGCGAGTTCGGCGAGCAGCCGGGTTTTGCCCATTCCGGGAGCGCCCTCGACCAGCACCGCGGCGGGCCGGTGTCCGAGAACTTCAGCGACGGCGGCGAGTTCGCGGTCGCGCCCGGCGAAAGCCGCCGGACGCGGACGCACGGAAACCAACGTCGGAACGGCCGGCCACATCACGACCTCCCCAGCGAGCATCTTGTCCGTTTCGCCCGGAGCTTAAGCAGTGCGCGGGGCGGGGTAAACCGACTCTCGGCGGGACCGCGGGCACGCTCCTCACACGTCTGCCTCCGTACGGTCACCAAATGGCAGAAGAAATCCCGGCGTGCGGTCACCAAGAGTGCGAAACCTGGCGGAGTTGCCCGGTTCAGCGGAACAACCCACGGACGCCCGCTTCGGCGGCCAACGCTCGGTAGTCGCGCAAGTCCCTACTTAAGGATTGCTCCGCTACCTATTCTCGCGCCCCCTTATTGCAGTGGCTCCGACCGCCGCCGCACCCTTCGAGGCCGGGGGGAACCGAACGCGAGGGAGAAGCATGAAAGCCATCAGATTCCTCGGTGCCGCAACCGCTGCCGCGGCGGTGACGGCGATCTTCGCCGGTGTCCCGGCCGCCAGCGCCGCCCCGCTCAACCCCGACATGGTCCCGGCGATGCAGCGCGACCTCGGCCTCACCCACAGCCAGGCGCTCGCCCGGCTCGCGAAGGAGGAGGCCGCGAACAAGGTCGGCGCGGCACTGGAGAGGTCTCTCGGCGAACGCTTCAGCGGTACGAGCTTCAACGCGGCGACTGGCAAGGCCGTGGTCTCGGTGACCGACGCGGCGCTCGTCGGCCAAGTGCGCGCGGCCGGCGCGGAGGCGCAGGTCGTCCGGTACAGCGCCCGCCAGCTCGACTCGACCGTGCAGGCGCTCAACGCCCACGAGCAGGCCGCGCCGAAGTCGGTCACCGGCTGGGGTATCGACACCGCGAGCAACCGGATCAGCCTGACTGTCCTCAAGGGACAGCGCGGAGCGGCGGAGCAGTTCGTCCGGCAGTCCGGTGTGGACACCGCGGCAGTGACCGTGACGGAAACCTCTTCGGTGCCCAAGGCGCACTACAACGTGCTCGGTGGCGACGCCTATTACATCGGCAGCTCGTCCCGCTGCTCCGTCGGATTCTCGGTGAACGGCGGATTCCTGACGGCAGGCCACTGCGCGGCGCTCACCGGCGGCGGTGCGCTGTCCGGCTACAACCGGGTCGCGATGGGGCAGTTCTCCACCTACCGGTTCCCCGGCGCGGACTACGCGGCCGCGCGGGTCAACAGCAACTGGACCCCGGTCGGCCAGATCAACAACGGCACCCGCGTCGCGGGTTCCACCGAGGCCGCCGTCGGTGCTTCGGTGTGCAAGGCCGGTTCGACCACCGGCTGGACCTGCGGCACGATCCGCGCCAAGAACCAGACCGTGCGCTACCAGGAAGGCACCGTGACCGGCATGGTGCTCACCAACGCCCGGTCCGACCACGGCGACTCCGGCGGTTCGTTCATCAGCGGAAACCAGGCACAGGGCATGGTTTCCGGCGGCGACACCGTCAACAGCTACTACTACCCGGTGAACGTCGCGCTGTCGGCGACCGGCACGACGCTCGTCCGCGGCTGATCTCTTGAGGGGAGTGCCCGCACGGACACTCCCCTCAAGAGTCCACATGCGACAAAGGCGGCTCGAGTGCCTCCAGCGCACTCGAACCGCCCTTGCCGCATTCGCCGCGGGATCGGCGGGTCTTCTCACACGTTGCTGATCTCCTCGATCAGCTTTTCGATGTCGAAGTGCTCGCTCTCGGCTCCGAGCGGCACCAGCTCGTAGGAAGATTCCAGGAACGCCTCGAGGTCGGCGCGCTCCAGCTCGAACGACGCGTAGCCGTCGGGCGATTCGATTTCCAGCGTCAGCAGGGCCTCGTCCTGCGACAGGTCCGGCCGGATCCGCACGTCGCCGATCCCGGTCGGCTCGTCCAGCCCGGACACGAGCAGGTCACGGGCGAATGTCCACTCGATCCACCGGCCGCGTTCGGTCCGGAACGCCACGGTGACCGCGTACGGCTCCGACACGTGGAAGGAGAGACGGGACAGCACCGGCGTAGTGCTCTCGTTCAGCAGTACGAACTGGGTCTGGTGTACGGCGTCGGTGGTGTGCACGGCTGCTCCTGTGAATCCTCCGGTCGTTCGCGCCTCGCGAACTGGTCGGCTGGGAGATGATCGACTCGGGGCCACATGACGGCGTTCGGCCGACGTTCACGCGATCGGTTGCATCAGGACGCGAACGCGTAACGCCGGACACAGAACCCTTGTGTTTCCGGCAGTCTCAGGAAAGCGGCAGCGTAAGGCCCACTTTGACCCGGTCCATCGCCACGCTCGTGGTGAAATGCCGGACGTTGGGGTTGTCGAAGAACATGCGCCGCGCGAAATTCTCGAACGCCGCCATGTCCGGGCAGGTGACCACGAGCACGAAGTCCGCGGTGCCGGTGACGTAGTAGCACTGCTGCACGCAGTCGTCGGCCAAGACCTGGGCGCGGAAGCCGTCCAGCACCGCCAGGTTCTCGCGCTCCATCTCGACCATGACGACGAACGTCATGTCCAGCCCGAGCGCGGCCGGGGACAGCACCGCGACCTCTTTCTCGATCACTCCGGCTTCGCGCAGCCGCTTGATCCGCCGCTGCACAGCCGCGGCGGACAGGCCGACTTTGGACCCGATGACCTCGGCGATCGTGCGGGCGTCGGTCTGCAGGCAGGAGAGGATGGCGAGGTCAAGCTGGTCCAGGTCGGGAGTGCGCACACTTCAGGCTAACCGGGCGGACCGACAAAAAGCCTCGGGTTTACCACGCGGCCAAACCACTGATCGCAATACCTCCTATTGAGCGAATGTGGAAGAGGTCTCTTAGTGACGTGGAACACAACTGACCGGTCTACCCAGGGGTAGGCCATACAAGGGGAGGCAACCGGCGACGTCCGCCAACAAGCCGGTCTGGGAGGTTCCGCCATGAGTGCTGTCCGGTCGCGCCATCGTGCCGCCGTCGTCGCCGGACTCGGCGGCGCGCTGCCCGAGCACGTGGTGACGAACGACGAGATCGCGGCCCGCCTGGACACCAGCGACGAGTGGATCCGCACCCGGACCGGGATCCGGGAGCGCCGCAGGGTCGCGCCCGGCCAGTCCACTGTGGATCTCGCTGAGGAGGCGGGCCGGGCGGCGCTCGGCCCGGACGGGCGCGCGGACGCCGTCGTGCTCGCCACCTCCACCGCCGACCAGCTGTGCCCGGCCACCGCGCCGCAGGTGGCGGCCCGGCTCGGCCTCGGCACGGCGCTGGCGTTCGACGTCAACGCGGTGTGCAGCGGGTTCATCTACGCGCTCGCGACCGCCGCCGGCTTCATCGCGGGCGGAATGGCCGAGCGGGTGCTGGTGATCGGCGCGGACGTCTTCACCTCGCTGGTCGACCCGGACGACCGCACCACGGTGCCGATCTTCGGCGACGGCGGCGGGGCGGTGCTGCTGCGCGCGGGCGAGCCCGGCGAACGCGGTGCGCTGGGCCCGTTCGACCTGCACAGCGAGGGTGAACTGGCCAAACTGCTGTGGGTCGAGGCAGGCGGTGCGGCGCAGCGAGTGGCGGAGAACCCGAAGGACCGGTTCATGGTCATGCAGGGCACGGCCGTGTTCCGGCAGGCGTGCGCGCGGATGGCGGAATCCTCGCGTGCGGTGCTGGAACAGGCCGGCTGGATGGTCGGCGACGTCGACCGGTTCGTCGGGCACCAGGCGAACATCCGCATCCTGCAGGCGACCGCGAAACAGCTCGGCATGCCCGCGGACACGGTGGTGTCGAACATCGACCGGGTCGGCAACACCAGCGCGGCGTCGATCCCGCTGGCGCTCGCGGACGCGGTCGCCGACGGGACGCTGACGCCGGGACACCGGGTGCTGCTTACCGCGTTCGGGGCCGGGCTGACCTGGGGATCGACGCTGCTGACCTGGCCTGAGCTGTCGTGAGTGCTAAGCACGGTTCTAACCGGGATTAGCACTCACGAGCTGTACTCCGGCAGCGCGATCGCCTCCGAGCGCGGTTTCCCGAACCGTCCGGCGGCCTTGCCCAACCGGCGCACCAACGGCGTGCTCGCCATCCGCAGCGCGGTGTGGATCGCGGTCCGATGCGTTCGCGACCGCGGCATCGTCACCTGCGGCGCACCCGGGAAAAGCCGCTGCGCCTCCGTGACCAGCGGCCGCATCCGGTGTTCGTACCGGGCGAACGCGGCCTGCGGGTCTTCGCTCGCCATGAGTTCTCCAGCGAGGATGTACGCGCCGGTGAGCGCGAGCGTCGTGCCCATCCCGCTGATCGGCGAAGCGCAGTAAGCGGCGTCGCCGAGCAGCGCGACCCGGCCTTGGTGCCAGGTCGGCAGTTTCGCCTGGCCGACGTCCTCCAGGTACAGCGAACCGTTGTCCATTTCGGCCAGCACGCGCGGTCCTTCCCAGCCGACGTCGGCGTACGTCTTGCGCAGCACGGACACCGTGTCGTCGGGCGTGAGCCGGTCGAGTCCGCGAACGTCGGACAGGAAGAACAGCCCGGCGCGCATCGTGCCCACGTTGTCCGGGCGCAGGAACAACATCCGGCCGCGGCCGCAGAACATCGTGCGTCACCAAGCGGTGTCGGTGGACACGCGCGGGATCGCTAGGTGTGCGGTGTAGAGCCCGAGTTCATGCGGACGCACGTCGGGCATCAGCATCGCGCGGGTGCGGGAACGCAGGCCTTCGGCGACAACCACAGCGTCGAAGCGCTGGGTTCGGCCGCTCTGGAAGTCGACGTCCACGCCGGCACCGTCGTCGTGCAGCGCGCGAATCTGGTCGCCGAATCGATACGTCGTCTCGCCGGCTGATTGCTCATAGAGCAGCCTCGACAGCTGGCCGCGCAGGATTTCGATCTCGGCGGTGCCGCCGCCGGAATCGCCCTCGCCCGCGCGGAACTCGGCGACGACGCGCCCGTGTTCGTCCACGAACTGCGTGCCGATCTCGCCGGTGTGCGCGGCGCGGACCGCCTCTTCGAGCCCCATCTTGCGCAGCACCTGGCGGCCGACGCCCCGGATGTCGACGTTCTGGCCCTCCTCGCGCAGCTGGTCGAACCGCTCGACGACGGTGACGTCCCAGCCGGAACGCGCGAGCCGGGACGCGAGCGCGGGGCCGGCGATGCTGGCTCCGGAGATGAGAAGACTGCGCCGGGTCATGAGGTCTCTCCTTGCCGTGGGGTAGATACATAGATAAACTATCCATTAGTTTCTCTACTGACAAGGAAGATCGCGTGGACGAAAACGAGGCAGCGCTCGAGCCCGTGAACGAGACGACCTTCGCGGTGCGCGACGTCATCGAGGCCAGCCGCGACCTGATGGCGCGGATGGCGAAGAGCGTCGAGATGAACGCGAACGACCTCACCGCGATCGCGATCCTCAACCACCACGGACCGATGGGTCCGGTGGAATTGGGCCGCCGCCTCGGGATCAGCGGCCCGTCGGCGACCACGCTCGTGGACCGGATGGAAGCGGCCGGTTACCTGGCGCGCGTCCGCAGCGACACCGATCGGCGCCGGGTGGCGGTCACGGTCACCGATCAGGCCCGCGCGGTCGCGGCGGCGGTGTGGCGGCCGGCGATCGAGAAGCTGGATGCGGTGTCGCGCACGCTCAGCGAGTCGGAAAACGCTGTGGTGCGGGACTTTCTGGTCCGGATCGCGGACGCGATGAACGAGGGACGGGAACTCTAGGTCGTCCAGGTCCGGGTCTCGCGGTGGCGGCCGCGGAGGTGGAGTTCGCCGTGCAGCCGCCAGTGTTCCCGTTCGCCGCCGAGCGCGGCTTTCACCGTCGTTTCGCTGGCGAGTACGCGCGACGGCGCGGATTTCGCGTGTTCGGTGAGCCGTGCGGCTTCGTTCACCGCGTCGCCGATCACGGTGTACTCCAGGCGGCTCGACGCGCCGAGCTGTCCGGCGAACACCTGCCCGGTCGCGACGCCGATGCCCAGGTCGAGCTCGCCTTCCGACATCACCGCGTCGCGGATCGCGCGGGCCGCGGCGAGCGCCATGGTCGGGCCGTCGGACAGCCGGGTCGGCGCGCCGAAAACGCACAGCGCGGCGTCGCCCTGGAACTTGTTGACCAGCCCGCCCCGAGCATCCACTGCGGACACGACGGCCGCGAAAAACCGGTTCAGCTTCTCGACCAATTCTTGCGGCGGAGTGCGCGACGCGAGCGCTGTCGAGTCCACCACGTCCACGAACAGCGCGGTGACCTCGCGGACGTCGCCGGAGAGCGAAGCGCCGTATTCGAGTGCGTGCCGGGCGACGTCCGTGCCGACGTGGCGGCCGAAGAGGTCGCGCATCCGGTCCTGTTCGCGCAAACCGGCGGCGAGGTCGTTGACCGACGTCTGCAGCATCCCGATCTCGCTGGAATCGTCCACGTCGACGTGCACGTCCTTGCGTCCGCGCGCGATTCCGTCCAGTGCGATCCGCAGCCGGTGCAGCGGCGCGGCGACCGCTCGGGACAGGAGCGCGGTGCCGATCGCGCCGGTCGTCAGCCCGGTCACGGACAGCACGATCAGGCTCGCCGTCGGGTTCCCATTGCGGCCGAGGTCGGGCGGCGTGGTCACCAGCAGCACGCCGATCAGCGGCACGCCGCTGGCCAGCACCCAGGTGACGACCAGCCGCGTCAGCACGGTGACCGGCAGCGAACCGCGCGGCGGCAGCACGTCGAGCGCCATCGTCATCACCGGCCGTGCGACCCATTCCGCGGCCAGATAGGTGAGCCCGACTGTCGTCAGCCCGCCGAGCCCGATGGTGAGCGCGATGCCCGCGGCGTCGCCGATCGAGCCGAGGACGCCGGCCAGAATGCCCAGCGCGAGCGCGCCGATCAGCCAGAGCGTGCCGCTCACCACGGCCATGTCGAACGGCAGCCGGAGCGCGCGTTTCGCCTCGTCCGCGGTCGGCGGGCGGCCGATGGTGAACCACACCACGGTGCGGCGTTGCAGGTAGGCGGTCCAGAGCGTGCCGACGACCAGCGCCAGCGCGACCACCCCGGCCGCGGTGACTCCGAGCACCCAGCCGCGGTCGTCGACGTCCTCCGGCAAACCCTGCAGGAGCAGCAGCAACGCGACGACCCCGGCACCGGCGACACTCGATCCGACGCCGAGCGCGGCGAAGCCCAGACTGGTGCGCAGAACCAGCCGGAACCTCCCCGCGATCATCGTGCGCACCAGCAGATCGTATGGGGTGGCGGTGCCGGGAGCGAAAAAAGCCGTCGCCGTCGCGGTGCGGCGATGGTTAGCGTGGCCGTATGCAACCGCTCGACCCCGCCGAAATCCGCGCCTCGTTCGTCAACTGTTCCCGCGGGGAAGCCAAGTCCGTCACGCTGCCCGCGGACATCCCGTGGGAGAAGCGCGACTTCCTCGGCTGGCGCGACGTGAAGGCTCCCGGCCGGGCGTATCTCGTCGTACCGCACGGCGACGAGGTGATCGGCTTGTCGCTGCGGGCCGCGGCACCGCCGAAATCGCGGCTGCGCAGCAACATGTGCGCGTTCTGCTCCACGACGCATCCGGTCGCGGACATCGCGCTGTTCACCGCCCGGCTGGCGGGAAAGCCCGGCCGCGACGGCAACACGGTGGGTACGTATTTGTGCTCCGACCTGGCGTGCAGCGCGTATCTGCGCGGCGAACTCAAGCCCGCGGTGCCGCAGCCCAAGGAGTCGCTCTCGGAGGAGCAGCGCGTGGAGCGGATGAGCGAGAAGATCGGCCGGTTCGTGGCGCGAGTGCTGGAAACCCGGTAACCGCCGTGCGGGTGTTGGTGACCGGGATGTCCGGAGCGGGCAAAAGCAGCCTGCTCGCGGAGCTTTCCCGGCGCGGGTACCGCACGGTCGACACCGATTACGGCGGCTACACCTCCGACGGGCTTTGGCGCGAAGACCGGATCGACGCGTTGTTGTCGGAACCGGGTCCGTTGTTCGTGTCCGGCACGGTGTCGAACCAGGTGCGGTTCTATCCGCGGTTCACCCAGATCGTGCTGCTGAGCGCGCCGCGCGAGGTGTTGATCGAGCGGCTGGCGACGCGAACCGGCAATCCGTACGGGAAGCATCCGGACGAACTGGCTGAGACGTTGCGGTTTCTGGACGAGGTGGAGCCGTTGTTGCGTTCCTCGGCGACGTTCGAGGTGGTGACGACTGTGCCGGTGACCGAGGTCGCCGACGCGGTGCTGCGCCGGGTTTCCTGATTCAGAAATCCCACTCCGCGATCCGGCCCATCTTGCGGAGCACCGGCAGCAGGGCCGAAGCGCGCAACGCCAGCCGCGACGCCGTCGGGATCTTCGCCAGTGCGTCGGCGTTCGCCCAGTCGGTCGCGTCCAAACAGGACACCAGGCGGAGGCCGTAGCGCTCCAGCTCGTGCGGATCGTCGATGCCCCAGTGCAAAGTCGCGCCCGCGCGGCGGACCACCGGGTTGATCATCTGCGCTTTGATGCCGAGCGAGCTGAAGAAATCGGTCACGATCCGGCCGGACGGGAACTTGCCGACGAGCCTGCGGACCAGTTCGGTGCCGGACTCCGCGGTGAGGTACATCGTGAGCCCCTCGGCCACGATCAGCGCCTCGCGGTCGCCGGGAACCCGGTCGAGCCAGTCGAAATCGGTGACTGACGAGCCGATCATCGTGTACCCGGGCCGCTCCGGGTAAATCCGGCTGCGGACGTCCACGACCTCCGGATAGTCCACATCGAACCAAGGGACCGTCGGCGGCGGGTCGAGCCGGTACGCGCGGGTGTCCATCCCGCAGCCGAGGTGCACGACGATCGCGTTGGGATGTTCAGCCAGCCACTTGGCCGCCATTTCGTCGATGGCGCGCGCCCGGATCGCGACGGAGACAGCAGCGTTCTCGTTCACGCCGAGCTTGCGGAAGTCGTAGTCGATCTTCTTGACCGCTTCGTCGGCGGCGGTGTCGCCGAGGATCGGATCGTCCCGGCGGGCGTCGAGCGCACGGGCGTACAGCGTGCCGAGGTTGGTCGCCTTCTCCTCGGTGAAGTGCACTTTCTCCACGATCCGGCCCCCTTGACGTCAAAGTTTTCACAAACTTATGAAGACTGTAGCGCTGATCGCCGGGGGCGGCATCCTCCTCGGTCAGGAAGAGGCGTAATCGTGGGCGTAGGTTTTCGCGTCCAGCAAGTGTTTGAGGGTGATCTCGCGGGCGGCTGCCGCGTCCGAACGGCTGATGGCGTCGAGAATCGCGCGATGCTCGGCCACCGCCTTGCGGATCTGCCCAGGCAGCCGCAACGCGGCCCGGCGTTCCTCGCCGACGAGCGCGAGCACCGAACGGAGCAGGTCGGCGACGTCGTCATTGCCCGCGTTGCCCGCGATCACCCGATGGAACTCGGCGTCAGTCGCGATGACGCGCAACATGTCCCCGGCCTCCGCGGCCGCTTCCATCTCCGCGACGTTGTCCGCCAGCCGCTGCACGACGCGCGGCGTGTGCTGCCGCGCGAGCCGCTCGGCAAGGGTCGGCTCGACGGTCGCGCGCAGATCGAACAGCTTCTCCACCAGCTGCTCGTGCTCGGAAAACCAGCTGCTCAGCGGACTTTCTCCGGTGCCGTGCTCGCGGACGTAGGTGCCGGAACCGGCGCGGATCTGGACGTAACCGATCGAATCCAGGACGCGCAATGCCTGCCGCAACGACCCGCGGCTGATGCCGAGCTGCTCGCACAGCGCGCGTTCCGCGGGCAGGCGCGAGCCCGGCGGAAGCTCGCCCGAGTCGATCATCGCGCGCAGATGGTCGACCGTGGCGCTCCAGACCTGGTCGGATTCGTGGGCCACGCCGCCCATCCTGGCAGGACGACGCGCGCCGCGGGAAATTGTCGGTGGCGGGTGTCACCATCGCGGTGCAGTGGTGCGGGGAAGGGAGGGGTCGTGCCCGCGAAGTTCAAAGATCTGGCACTTGACGCTCTGGATCATCAGGCGCTGGCCGACTGGTGGTGTTCGGCGATGGGGTATGTCCGACGGAGTCCGCCGGGCGAGCATCCGCGGGAATTTCCGGTGGCGATCGTCGATCCCGGTGGCGAGGGGCCGTTGATCTGGCTGAATCCGGTGCCGGAGCGGAAGACGGTGAAGAACCGGATGCATCTCGACGTGTGGGGAGATCCGGAGGAACTGATGGCGGCTGGGGCGAGGCTGGTGGCGGAGCGGGGAGAGGATCGGGAGTGGCGGGTGATGGCGGATCCGGAGGGGAATGAGTTTTGCGTGTTCGAGCGGTGAGGTGAGTTGCGCCCGCAACTCAGCCCGCCGGTGATGAGGTGAGCGGCGCCAGCGGCCCAGTCGCAGTCCGCCTGCTGGTGGCGGGTGGAGTGGGCCCCGCGAGTCCCGCCTGCCGGTGAAGAGTCCAGCGGTACCAGCCCCGGCTCGCCTGCTGGTGCTGAGTTGAGCCGTGCCCGCGGCCCGGCCCAGTCCGCTTGCCGGTTCTGAGTTGAGCGGTGCCCTCAGCATCAGCCCGGCTCGCCTGCTGGTGCTGAGTTGAGCCGCGCCCGCGGCCCGGCCCAGTCCGCCCGCCGGTTCTGAGTTGAGCGGTGCCCTCAGCACCAACCCCGGCCCGCCCGCCGGTCCTGAGCCGAACCGCGCCCGCACCCCGCCCCATCCCACCCGCCCCATCCCACTCGCCGCTGATGCCTTCGAGTGTCTGACCGGACACATCGCGTCGCCGTGCGGCGAGGGTCCTGCTTAGGGTCAGCGGGTGAGTGCTTTATGACCTGGTGGCATGCCGTCATCATCTTCATCGCCGGGGTGTGGGCCGGGACGATCAACACCGTGGTCGGGTCCGGGACGCTCGTGACGTTCCCGGTGCTGGTCGCGCTGGGGTATCCGCCGGTGACCGCTACGACGTCGAACGCGGTCGGGCTCGCGCCGGGCACGGTCAGCGGTGCGTACGGCTACCGGCACGAGCTGGCCGGGTATTGGCCGCAGGTGGTGCGGTTCTCGGTCGCCTCGTTCTTCGGGGCCATCGGCGGCACCATTCTCCTCCTGACGCTGCCCAAGGACGCCTTCGAGAAGATCGTTCCGGTGCTCGTCGGGCTGGCGGTCGTGCTCGTGATCGTTCAGCCCAAGGTGTCGAAGTGGGTGCAGAAACGCCGCGAGGCCAACGGGCGCGAGCACCACGCCGGGCCGTTGCTGTTCGGGCTGCTCTTCGTCATCGGCATCTACGGCGGCTACTTCACCGCCGCCCAAGGCGTCATGCTGATGGCTGTCATGGGCATGTTGCTGTCCGAACCGCTGCAACGGCTCAACGGCGTCAAAAACGTGCTGTCCGCGGTCGTGAACATCGTCGCGGGCACGATTTACGCGTTCGTCGCTCCGGTGAGCTGGCCGGTGATCGGGCTGCTCGCGGTCGGGTCCACGATCGGCGGGCAGCTCGGGGCCAGGATCGGCCGCAAGCTGCCGCCCACCGTGCTTCGCGGCGTGATCGTCGTGATCGGGCTCGCCGCGGTTGTGCAGCTGATCCTCAAATAGCCTGGAATTCCTTGGCCGCGGCCAGCATCAGGTCGTTCTCCTCCGGCGTCCCGATCGTCACCCGCGCGCCTTCGCCGGGGAACGGGCGCACGATGAGCTTGCGGTCCAGCATGTGTTCGGCGAAGGCCGCGGTGGCATCGCCGAGCGGGAACCACACGAAGTTCGCCTGGGTCGGCGGGATCTCGTAACCCATCTCCAGCAACGCGTCCCGCACGCGGGTGCGCTCGGAGATGATTTCCCGGCACCGGGCGAGCAGTTCGTCCTCCGCGTCGAGCGACGCGATCGCGGCCACCTGCGCGATGCTGTTCACCGAGAACGCCACGTACACCTGCTGCAGCGCCTGCGCGATCGGCTCCGGTGCCACTGCGTACCCGACGCGCAGCCCGGCGAGTCCGTACGCCTTGGAGAACGTCCGCAGCACCGCCACATTGCTGTGCGTCCGCGTGAATTCGACGCCGTCCGGGACCTCGGGGTCGGTGACGAATTCCTTGTACGCCTCGTCCAGCACCACGAGCACGTGCGGCGGCACCGCTTCGAGGAACCGCTCGATCTCGTCCCGGTGCAGCACGGTTCCGGTCGGGTTGTTGGGGTTGCAGACGAACACCAGCTTGGTGCGGTCGGTGATCCGCGCCAGCATCGCGTCGAGGTCCAGCCCGTGCTCCGGCGTCAGCGGAACCTTCACGCCCGTCGCGAGCGCCACCTGAACCACGATCGGGTAGGCCTCGAACGACCGCCAGCCGAACAGCACCTCGTCGCCGGGTCCGCACAGCGCCTGGATCATCTGCTGGCACAGGGAAACCGAACCGCAGCCGATCGCGAGCCGCTGCGCCGGCACGTCCAGCCGCCGCGAAAGCCGCTCGCGCAAAGCCTGGGAACCGTTGTCCGGGTACCGGTTCACTCCGGTTACCGCAGCCGTGATCGCCGCCTGGACGCTCGGCAGCGGACCGCCGGGCACCTCATTGCTCGCGAGCTTGACGGCCCCTTCGATCGTCCGGCCAGGGACGTACTTCGGCAACGAATCGAGGTCAGGGCGGGGGGCGAGGGACGGCATCGTCGGAACTCCTCGGTTTTCACGGGACGACGGGGCCACCGTATCTCGCCCCGGCCGATCCGGAAAGGTTCCCAATGTTCACCCAGAGGTGATTGCATGAGGCGATGACGTCGACGACCACCGTGGATTACCAGCGTACCGACGGCAGCACCCTCCGCCTCACCTTCGCCGAACCAGAAGGCGCGCTCCGCGGCGGCCTGGTGGTTCTCCACGAGGGCGACGGGGTCACCGACGGCGTTCTGCTGCTGGTCAAAAGCCTCGCCGGCGAAGGCTGGCTCACTGTCACGCCGCACATCGAGTCCGGTGAGCAGCTCACCCAGCGCGATCTGCTCGACGCCACCGACCGCACGCTCGAATGGCTCACCGGCCGCGGGGTCGAAGCCGACCTGCGCGGCGTCGTCGGCTTCGACCTCGGCGGCACGGCGGCGCTGGTCGTCGCCTCGCATCGCAAGCTGGGCGCGGCGGTGAGCGTCGGCGGCCAGGCGGTGGCGGAACTGCCGAAGCTGCTGGAAATCGCCGGCCGCGTGACCAGCCCGTGGCTCGGCATGTACGGCGACGCCGGGGACGAGGCGGGCGAGGCCGAGGTGGAGCAGCTGCGCGAGGCCGCGGCGTCGGCGAAAGTCGCGACGAACGTCGTGCACTATCCGGGTGCGAACCACCGCTTCGACGCCGACCCCGGCGCGGCGGAAGAGGCTTGGCATCGCACCCTCGACTGGTTCAACGCGCACCTCCGCTGATCTTCGGCAGCACCCTTGACGGGGTGCCGCATGGCCGAATAACGTTCCGATCCGGAACGGAATGTTATAGCGAGAGGAACCACCCGTGAAAGCGGTGCTTGTCGAACCACAGCAGCGGCTCGTCCTCGGCGAGGCACCGGACCCGGCTCCTGGGCCGGGACAGGCCGTCGTCGAGGTCGAGGCGGCCGGCGTGGGCTACTTCGACCTCATGAATCTGCGGAACGGCGCCAAGTCAGTGCCTGGCGTCGAGGTCGTCGGCCGGGTGCCGGACGGGCGGAGAGTGCTGGCGCTCATCCTTTCCGGCGGCTACGCCGAGCAGGTCGTGGCCGACACGGATCAGCTGTACCCCGTGCCCGAAAACCTCGATCCAACCGACGTGGTCGCCCTTGGGGTGAACGCGATGGTCGCGGAGAGAGCGGTGCATCGGGGCGCGGTGGCCCCTGGCGAACGAGTGCTGGTCCGCGGCGCGAGCGGCGGGATTGGCGTGCTCGCGGTTCAGCTTGCGCACGCGCGCGGTGCGGAAGTCACGGCGGTGACCTCTTCGGCGGAGTACGGCGAACGGCTGCGAACCCTTGGTGCGGCGAAAATCATCGACCGCACCCGAGAGCGTCCCGCGGAGACCTGCGACGTCATCATCGACACCGCGGCGGGCCCGCAGGTTCGCGAGTACCTGGAACTGTTGCGTCCCAACGGTCGCTATGTCCTTTGTGGAGGAACCGCAGGAGTTCCGGAACCGGCGGCCTTCGAGCCGCTGATGCGCGATTTCCACAAATCTCCGACGTTCTTCTCGTTCAGCCTCACCTCGGTGTCGCCGGAAGAACGCCGGGAGTCGTGGGACCGCGTCCTCGAACTGGTCGCCGCCGGACAGCTCTCCGCCGTGCGCGACCACACCTTCCCGCTCAGCGAGGCCTCAGCCGCCCTCCGGCACGTGGAGCACGGGAAATCGTTCGGTAAGGTCGTGCTGCTCAACGAAT
This sequence comes from Amycolatopsis sp. NPDC054798, assembly GCF_053611505.1. Classification (NCBI taxonomy): domain Bacteria; kingdom Bacillati; phylum Actinomycetota; class Actinomycetes; order Pseudonocardiales; family Pseudonocardiaceae; genus Amycolatopsis; species Amycolatopsis sp. NPDC054798. Next base: position 27,437 of record NZ_JBSHAM010000008.1, read on the forward strand.
AGCGGGAGAATCCATGGCGCGCCAACGGGACGAGCGCATCGACCATGCCGTGCTGGCCGCGGTGTGCGAACTGGTCCGGGAATCCGGCTATTCGGCGCTGACCATGGAGGCTATCGCCCAGCGCGCGGGCACCACCAAACCCGCCATCCGCCGCCGGTGGAAAAGCCAGAAGCATGTGGTGGTCGCGGCGCTGGCGGAAGCGCGCGTCGGGGTCGTGGAGATCGACACCGGGTGCACCTGCTGCGATCTCATCGGCCACCTCGAAGCGCTCCGGACCGGACTGGCCGACCCGGTGTTCGGGCGCGTCCTCCCGGCGCTGACCGCCGATCTGGCGGACGACCCGGAACTGCGGGAAGACTTCCTGGCCACGTTCTGGTCCCCGCGCCGGGAGGCCTGCCTCGGCACTCTGCGCAAGGCTGAGGAACGCGGCGACCTGCGTCCCGGCCAGGACGCCGAGCTGCTGATCGACCTGTTCGCCGCGCCCGTCGTGTTCCGTACGCTGTTCGGCCACCAGGAGCTGACGTCCGCCTTCGTCGAGGACGTCGTCCGCGCGCTGCTGTCCGGAGTGGGCGCGGTCGAAAAAGGACTTTGCGAGCATCGCGGGGTTAGCATCGGCGGGTGACCGAGAACCCCGCTGCTCCCGAGGTGCTCTGGCGACCCGACCCGAACCGGGTCGCTGACACGAAGATCGAGGACTTCCGCCGATGGCTGCGCGAGCAGCGCGGCGTTGACCTGGCCGATTACGACGACCTGTGGCACTACTCGGTCGAGCACGTTCCGGAGTTCTGGACGGCGGTGGCGGAGTTCTTCGGCGTGCGCTGGCACGAGCAGCCGCGGGAGGTCCTGTCCGGCGCGATGCCGGACGCGAAATGGTTCGACGGCGGCACGCTCAACTACGCCGAACACGCACTGAGCCCGGACACTGGCGGCGCGGCGAAGGCCGACGACGAACTCGCCGTGATCTTCCACCGCGAGGACGGGCTCGCCGAGCAACTCACCTACGGCGACCTCCGTGCGCACGTCGCCGCCGCGCGAGCCGCGTTGCGCGCTTTCGGCGTCGGCAAAGGAGATCGAGTCGTCGCGCTCGCGCCGAACTGTCCGCAAACGCTCATCGCTTTCCTCGCCACCGCTAGCCTCGGCGCGATCTGGTCGTCGTGTTCCCCCGACTTCGGCATCCGAGCGATCACCGACCGATTCACGCAAATCGAGCCGAAGGTGCTCGTCACGGTGAACGGATACGCTTACAACGGACGAAAATTCGACATCCGCGACACTGTTCAGCAATTGCGCGAACAGATTCCGTCGTTGGAAGCCACCGTTTTGGTGAAATACCTCGGAGACGGCACTCTCGACGGCGTCATCGACTGGAACGCGATGCTCGCCGAACACGCGGGCGGCGAGCTGGCGTACGAGCCGGTGGAGTTCGCGCATCCGTTGTGGATCCTGTATTCCTCCGGCACGACCGGGCTCCCGAAGGGCATCGTGCAGGGCCACGGCGGCATCGTCGTCGAACATCTCAAAGCGCTGGGCCTGCAGAGCGGACTCGGGCCGGGCGACCGGTTCTTCTGGTTCACCACCACCGGCTGGATGATGTGGAACTTCATCTCCTCCAGCCTCCTCGTCGGAGCCACGGTCGTGCTGTACGACGGCAGTCCGGGCTATCCGGACCTGAACGCGCTGTGGCATCTGGCCGAACAGCACCGCGTCACCTACTTCGGCACGTCCGCACCGTTCATCCAGAGCTGTCTCAAAGCGGGCCTCGTCCCGGCCGAGCGCTACGACCTGAGCGCGCTGCGCGTGGTCGGCTCGACCGGATCGCCGTTGCCCGCGGAGGGTTTCCGCTGGATCGCCGACGCGATCGGCCGGGACGTGCAGATCTGCGCGGTCTCCGGCGGCACCGATCTGTGCGCGGGGATCGTCACCGCCGCTCCGGACGTGCCGGTGTGGCTCGGCGAACTGTCCTGCCGCGCCCTCGGCGTGGCCGCGGCGGCGTTCGACGACCACGGCGAACCGGTGGTCGAGGAGGTCGGCGAGCTGGTGATCACCGAGCCGATGCCGTCGATGCCGGTCTCGTTCTGGAACGACCCGGACGGTTCGCGGCTGCGCGAGGCGTACTTCGAGATGTATCCGGGTATCTGGAGGCATGGCGACTGGGTCAAGATCACCCGCCGCGGCTCGGCGGTGGTCTACGGCCGCAGCGATTCGACGCTCAACCGCGACGGCGTCCGGATGGGTACCGCCGAGTTCTACCGGATCGCGGAAGGCTTCGCGCAGGTCGCCGACTCGCTGGTCATCGACACGTCGGCGGCGGGCAACGACGACGGCCAGCTGCTGTGTTTTCTCGTACTCACCGGCGGTGCCACGCTCGAAGAAGTGGAGCCTGACCTGCGCAAAGAGCTGCGAAACGCGTTGTCGCCGCGACACGTACCCGATCGGTTCATCGTCGTTTCCGAGATTCCCCGTACGTTGAACGGTAAGAAGTGCGAAGTACCAGTGAAGCGGATCCTCTCCGGAGTCGCGCCGGAGAGGGCGGTGAGCAGGGACGCGCTGGCCAACCCGGCCGCGCTGGCCCCCTTTGTGGAGCTCGCCGCGGACTGAACGCGCAAGCGGGGGGAAGCATGGCAAGGCCGTGCGTGTTGCACGCGTGGTGACGGGGACGCGCGCGCAGCACACTTGGCAGGCGGCCGGCGTCACGTCGGTCGTCGCGATCACCTGGGTGACCAGGCTGGCCGGATTGCTGGCCATCGTGTCCACAGTCGTACCGGTGGGCCGCGACGTGCGCGGGCACGTGGCCAAATGGCTGGAGCTGCCGAGCGAAGCGACGACCGCGGCGGCCGCTGTGGCGCTGGTCACCGGTGTGTTGCTGATCATGCTCGCGGCCGGGCTGCGGCGGCGCAAACGCCGCGCCTGGCAGCTGGCGGTCGCCTTCGCCGCGCTGTTGGCGTTGTCACACCTCGGTTTGCGGCACGTGTTCGGCGCCGGAGTGGTGTCGATGGTGCTGCTCGCCGGGCTCATCGGCACACGGCGGTATTTCATCGCCCGCCCGGACCCGACCGTCGCTCGCTGGCGTGCGCTGCGGGTGCTGTTGCAGCTGGTGCTGGCCGGGTTCGTGCTCAACTTCGCGCTGCTGTCGGTCGCGCCCGCCCGGATGCTCGACCCGCTGAGCTTCGCCGACCGGCTTTCCCAATCCGCGCTCGCGCTCACCGGCGTCAGCGGGCCGGCGGTGTTCCACGAGATGTGGTTCGAGGACCTGTCCGCCTCGATCGGGCTGCTCTTCAGCATCACCGGCGTGCTGGTGTCGGCGTACTTCCTGCTGCGCTCGGCCGAACCCGCGCCGGAGCTGTCCGACGACGAACTGGCGCGGCTGCACGAGCTGCTGAAGCAGCACGGGGAGCGGGACTCGCTGGGCTACTTCGCGCTGCGCCGCGACAAGTTCGCGGTCTTCTCCAAGACCGGCAAGGCGGCCGTCACGTTCCGCGTGATCGCCGGGGTCGCGTTGACGTCGGCCGACCCGCTCGGCGACCACGAGGCCTGGCCGGGCGCGATCGAGGAGTACCTGGACATCTGCCAGCGCAACGCCTGGGTGCCCGCCGCGATGGGCGCGTCCGAACTGGGCGCGACGGTGTGGGCGAGGTTCGGGCTGGAGGTACTGGAAATCGGCGACGAGGCGGTCGTCGACACCGAGACGTTCACGCTGGAAGGCCGGGTCATGCGCGGCGTGCGGCAGGCCGCGTCGAGGACGAAGCGGGCCGGCTACAAGGTCCTGGTGCGCCGCGCCGAGGACCTGCGGACGGGCGAGCTGTCCGAACTGGTGCACCTGGCCGCCACCTGGCGCGGCACCGAGACCGAACGCGGATTCTCGATGGCGCTGGGCCGCATGGGCGACCCCGGCTCGGTGATCGTCACCGCGGAACAGGGCGGCAGGGTCCGAGGCGTGCTGCAGTTCGTGCCGTGGGGCGAGCGGGGCCTGTCGCTGGACGTGATGCGCCGGGACCGCACTGCCGACAACGGCGTGAACGAGCTGATGATCTCGGAACTGCTGCTGTACTCCCGCGAGCACGGCATCGACCACGTGTCGCTGAACTTCGCCGCCTTCCGCGCCCTGATGGAACAAGGACAGCGCATCGGCGCGGGCCCGGTCGCGCGGCTCTCGGCGAAGGTCCTGCACTTCTTCTCGCGCTGGATCCAGATCGAGAGCCTCTACCGGTTCAACGCCAAGTTCCAGCCCCGGTGGGTCCCGCGGTACCTCGTGTACCCGGGCGTCGGGTCCCTCCCGCGCGTCGGCATCGCGACCTTCGAAGCCGAAGGCCTCGGCGGCCGTTCTCCCTGGTTACGGCGGCTGCTGCAGCGTTGAGGGGGGTGCCTTCCGGAGGGGGTGGAGGGGTGTGTAACCTATCTGAGCAGTGGTCGTTGGGACCCAGGAGGCTTCGCCTAGTCTGGTCTATGGCGCCGCACTGCTAATGCGGTTGGGGGTAACCCCCCCTCCCGGGTTCAAATCCCGGAGCCTCCGCTGGTGCCTGTTTCGGCAGGTGCTAGGTTAATAACTGAACACGCGCCCGTAGCTCAGCTGGATAGAGCATCTGACTACGGATCAGAAGGTCAGGGGTTCGAATCCCTTCGGGCGCACTGTCTGGTCGAGACAGTATAGCAAGAAACCCGCTGGTGACAGCGGGTTTCTTGCTGTCTGCCCTCATCTGCTGGCGACAGCGGCAGGTCGGCTGGTTGCCGATTTATTGCCAGTTTTCCCGAGAGTCATTGACCGGAACGCTTCCTCGGACACCACGGTCCGAGCGGTACAACTCCCTCCTCTGTCAGAGGGGGCGTTTCACTGTTTATGGTTCGAGCAGTACAAGACCTTCGTACTCAACGAAGTCCGCGAAGTCCTTCACGTTCAGTGTTGCGAGCGGGATCTCGAACGCCAGACAGCACGCGGCGATCCAGGTGTCGTTCTGCGGGCGGGGACGTCCACGCCGTTGGGCGTAAGCCGAGATCTCGCCCCACACGCGTGCGACCTTCGGCGTACCCGGGAGGACCGGGAGCGGTTGCATCCACTGTTCCAGCCGTTCCCGGCGGGGGAGTGCCCACGCACGCAGATGCATCCACTTGTTCAGCTCAGCCAGCGTCACGAACGTGATCGCCGGGCGACAGCCCACAAGCTTGGCCGCGAGCCAAGGCGGAAGATCCCGCTTGAACAAGCCCGACGCGACATCGGTGTCGAGGACAACTTCAAGTGCCACTAGGCCAGGTTAGTCTTACGCTCCGCTGTCACCCAGGCCCGGAACTCGTGCAGCTCATCGGCGGACTCGAAGATGTCCTCTCGTGCCCAGTCCTCCACAGACCTGATGGGCTGGACGTCCTTGTCCGCGAACAGCGCATCCCGCAGGGCAGGGCCATCCAGCTCCTCGTGGGCTGGCTGCTCCGCATTGCTGGTTGTCATGGCCCACCTCCCTGCACTGTGCACCACTGTCTACCAGTAGACAGCGTACCTCGACCTGGGCAAATCCTGCGAGCGTGACCTGCGTGAAGTTCTCGTGTTCAGAGTTTCCTTACTTGTTCAAGGCGGCCCCTCCGGGGCCGCTGGGCACGGTGTTTGATCCGCGGGCAAGATCGACGGGGCGTGCGGGCTGGCGCCCGGTCCCCGCCGATCGCCCGCGGAAAACCAGCCCAGCGGCCACCCGCCGGAGGAGCCGCGAGCAGTCGCGCTGAAAAGAGATGTCCTCGCCGGACGGGCAGGTCTCCAGGATGGTCGAGCCGGGCGCATCGGTTGCGTCCGTGTGTGCCTCACGCCCATCCCGACGACCTCCCAAGGGCTATCAAGCCTGTCAAGGGGGCAGTTCCGCAGTACGCTCGCCGGCAGTGGGAAGGTGCCCCCTTGACAGGCTTAATTGGGCTGAAGCCAGGTCGACGGGATGGACGAAGAGGCCCTCGCTTGTAGGTTGATACCTACCAAGTGGGTATCACTTTGCGTGACAGTATTGCCTCCTGGTGCTCTCGGGGCTACCATCCATCTCCGATTCATCGGGTGCCAGGCGCGATGGTGGTAGCCCCGAGAGCACCAGGACCTTGAGATCTATTCATTTAGGCTGGTCAGGGCGCTGGGGCCGAGTTGGCCAGCGGGTGGATGCGTTGCTTAGCGTAAGCCTTGGATGTTTCTGAGCTGCTGGTCTGGCTCGAGAGGTCGCTCCAGTGATACTTGCAACAATCAGGTGAACGTATGTAATGCGTCGCAAAGCTGAGGCGTTATGTCAGTGGAAGGTGTCACACTTGACATCGGAGCTTGGCCGCGAGGCTGGCGCTCAGAGCTAGTAGGAGGTGAGCTGCATGACGCACGTCGAGGATGTTGTCCGATACATCCAGACTCGGTTGCCCGACGCTGGAACGATGGCCCTCTGCAAGCTCGCGTACTACACCCAGGCTTGGCATCTGACGTGGGAGGGTTCCGCTCTCTATCCCGAGCAGATCGAGGCATGGAAGGATGGTCCTGTCCCTCGTGCGGCTTGGCATGCACTCAGGGCGGGGCGTGAAGGCCGTGCTGAAGCTCTAACTCCAACAGAGCGCGAAACTGTGGACGCTGTGATCAGCTTCTACGGTGAAATGACTGGTTGGCAGCTGCGCGAGCTGTCGCACAGCGAGCGGCCTTGGCTGGAAGCTCGTGGCGACTTGCCGGAAGGCGAACCGTCAACCGCTCCGGTGACGCTGGCCAGCATGCGCAGGTACTACACCGTCAAGTCGATGACTGAGAAGGTGCCGACGCGACTGCGGTCCCAGCGGATGCCCTCTGTTGAAGATGTCCTGGCGGCGGCCGAGGCGGAGGAGCCGCGCTGGAAGGGCACTCTCACCAGGCTGGCTGGTCGTTGATCTACTGCCTCCCCATCGAGGCGGTAGTCAAAATCAACCGCGAGTTTACGGACGGCGCTATCCGCGATCGTGGGGCCTTGGAAAGTGCTTTAGCGCAGCCATTGCAAGGTGGCTTCGGCGTTGAAGAGTTCTACCCCACGATCGCGGAAAAGGCGGCTGCACTGCTATGTGGCGTTGCGAAGGCGCACGGCTTCGTGGACGGCAACAAGCGAACGGGTTGGATGTGTTGCGTCACCTTCCTTCGCCTGCACAGCATCACGTTGCGTGAGGAGGCGGATGACTACGCTGATGACTTCGTCGTACGGGTAGTGGACAGCAACCTTGAGGTGCAGGAAGTCGCCATGTGGTTGCTTGATCAGATTGGCGACTAGTCGCCTTGTCGCCAGTTTATTGCCAGTTTTCAAGGCTAAATGACGACGAATCAGGCGGGATGCCGACTGACTCACTGGGTGTTTGTTCGCAGGGTAGGAGTAACGATGCCTAACAGCGGCAAACGGTGGTCGAGGTCGACCCCAGACCAGAAGGCCCGGGGTTCGAATCCCTTCGGGCACACTGTCTGGTCGAGACAGTAAAAACAGGTCAGGGCCTCGTTCCACTCGTGGAGCGAGGCCCTGACCTGGTTCTCGCGTCAGCGCCGTATCGCACTCTCTCACCGCGGAGCCGTGCCCCGGTTCAGGCGGCCTGGATCGGCGCACGCCTGCCTTCCCCAGTCCTCTTTTCCTGCCGCCAGAATGGAAATACCCGCACACGCGCTTCCTGGCGCTTTACGACCGGACTACTTGTCTTTCTTCTTCGGCAGCTGCTCAGCCGCCTTCTTCCCGGCCGGACCGAGTTTGCCCAGTACCGTGCGCACGCCGTTGACCACTGCGTCCCCGACGGGGTTCGGGTGGTCGTCGTCCGGGTCGCCGATGCTGCTCGCCGCGCCGCTGGAACCTGAGTCCATGATCTTGCTCCCTGTCTGCGTCGTTATTTCCGATTGATGAGTTTGTTGGCGAATTACTCCCTATTTCATGCTACGCAATTGCCGCACCCACAACAACCGCGCGATTTGGGCCTCCTCTCCGGGGACCGCGCCGAGCCGGTTGTTCATGAGGTGGACGTGCTGGAAAGCGGCCCGGTAGGGCGAAACGCGGCGCGCCGAATCCTGGTACTCCGCCCAGAACCGTTCGGCGTAGCGGCGCAATGGGCGTCCGACGGAATCGGTTTCGAGTTCTCGCGCCACGGTTTCGGCGAGGCGGTTCGCTTGGCGTACGGCGGCCGGATCGTCGGGGTGCGCGGTCGCGGCGGCGGGACGCCAGGCGACGGTTCGGGCGCCGCGGCCCGACCAGTACCACGCGTACTGGTGCAGGAAGCTCACCTGCTGTTCCGCGGGCAAGCCTTCGGCGAGGACCGCGGTGTGGGCCGCGGCCAGTGCGATGCGGCGGGCCGGGGTGCGGGCGGGCAGCAGTTCCAGGGCTGTTTCGCTGCCGAGGTGCGCGACGCGTTCGGCGAACTCCACGCCGTCTGGGCCGCGGAACTTCGCCAATTCCGGTTCGTACCAGCGTTTCACGACTTCCGCGCCGTGTTCGGCGAAGCGCTGGTCCAGGTCTGCCTCGATTTCGGCACCGGCTTCGGGGCGAACATTGAGCCGGACGCGCAGCTGCAGGCCCGACATGTCCATGTACTGCAGGAAAAACCACCGCCGCAGTCCTTCGCGGTGCGCGGCGACGACGGGGTGCACGACCTCCCCGAGCAGCTTCGGAACAGACCGGAGATCGGGCACGTAAACCCGCCAATAGCGCCACTGCGGATGCAACACCGCGTCAATCATGGGTCACCACCGTGAGGAATTCCGTGACGCGCCCGTCTGCCGCGCCCGCGGCGGGCAGGGCTTCGGTGAATTCGAGTTCCTCCGCACCGGCCAGGCCTTTCAGCGCCGTCCACGCCGCGAGCGGGCAGGCGAAGCTGAGCCATTGCGGTTTGCCCAGCGGCACCCCGCCCGCGGCGAGCCCGCGGACGAACAGCTGCTCGGGCAACCCGTGCTCGGCACGGAACATCCGGCCGGCGCGGAGGAAGTCGAGGTCGGGCCCGTTTCCGAGCGGCGGGAGCGCCGAGGAGGGCAGCGTCCAGCGGGCCCGTCGCAGCACGAGCCGTCCGTCGGTTACGCGGTCCCGGAAGCCTGGTCCGGGCGTCGGTGTCCACGGGCCGAGCGACAGCCAGGGGTCCGACAGCAGTTGCAGCACGCGGGGCACCCCGCGCAACAGGTGCGCGGGCACCGCGCCGAGGTAGCTCAACGCCGAGGGGCGTCCGGCCGGGTCGAGGATTTCGAGCGTGCCGGTGGCCAGGTCGTGCCGCACACGGAAACCGTCGATCGGCACGCCGCCGTAGGCGCGTTCGGCTCCCCAGGCCAGGAACGGCGTCGCGCGCACGGCGGGGCGTTGCGTGTCCGTCCAGTCGGCGTGTGCGGTCAGCTGATAGACCGCCGCGTCGGGAAAACGCCGTTCGTGCAAGGCGGTCATCGCCGTTTCGACCTGGCCGGACAGACCCGGCACGCCCGCCCAGCGCGCGACCGCGCCGAGATAACCCGGGTGGACTTGGTTGACCACCAGCTCGTCGCCCGCGACCTGCCAGAACACCGAGTGCACGGGCCGTCCGATGCTCGCGCCGGACACCTCGCGCGCCTGCGGGTCGGGCACCGCGCACCGCGGAAGCCACCACATCGGGTCCAGGTCCCGCACCGCGCGGAACGCGAACTCGGCCAGGTCGGCGCTGCCGTCACGGTAGTGGTGCACGAAAAACCGGACCAGGTCGAAGTACCCTGCCCGCGGCCGCACCATGGACCGCAACACGCCTTCGAGACGGTTCAGCTCTCCAGGAACCCAAGCGGGCGGGGCGGTTTCCGGTTCGGGGCCGTGCGCGACGGTTTCGTGCACCAGGCCCAGGCCGTCCAGCCATCCGGCGCGGGCTGGGTCGCGTTCGGCCAGCGTCGTGCGCAGGCGGGCGCGCAGGGCGAGTACGGCGTCGGCGCGCTCGCGTCCGTTTTCCGTGCTGGCAACGACCTTTTCGGCTTCGGCCAGCGCGGGCTCGCCCCACGCCGTGAAGTGCCGCGGTTCGGTCAGCTCCCATGGCGGCACCAGCAACAGGAGACCCTGCTCCAACAGCCGGCGCAGCTCGCCGGTCGAGCAGCCCAGCAAAGCGGCCAGCTCTCGCAGGCGGCGCGGGCGCGCGTCGAACGGCACCGGTCCGGGCACCGCCGTGACCTCGTCCTCGCGGAAGTACACGCCACCGCGTTTGAGGTGGACCGGCAACGCGGCCAGCCACTCCCCGCCGGTCAGCCGACTGTCCACATTGGGCATGACGATCGGGTCGTCGGCCAGCGCCGTGTAGGCGAGCCGCGCGGCGACGCGCGAAGAACTCACCAGCGTGCGCTCCGGCCCGGGATCGGCCGCCCCGGCGAAGCCGCCGGCTCCGACCGTGGTCAACGCGCCGAACGGACTGGGTTTCAGCGTGGTCCGCACCAGGTACGACACCGCGCTGCGGCTCAGCCTGCCGCCGGGTTTGCCCAGCTCCGGCCGGTCGGTGAACGCCGTGACGAACTCCGGGCTGGCCAGTGCCAGCCCGGAAAGCACGTCCGGCGTTCGCAGCGCAGCCGACACCGCGTGGTGCGCCGCCGCCAGCTCGCCGGTCAGCGCCCGAGCTGCCTTTTCCAGCAGTTCGCGCTCCCGAACCAGCGCCTGGTGCCATTCGCCGAGCTGCTCAGCGTCCGCCGGTGCCAGCACCTCGCGCGAGAGCCGGAGTCCGGCTTCGTCGGTGCGGTCGTTGAACACGCCCCGGCGCAACCGGATCAGCCCGCGCCGCTGGTCGCGTGACAGTTCGTCGCGGCCGATGGCGGCGTGCAGCAGGTCGCAGACCGGTTCGCGCAGTGCGTTTTTGCGTGCCGCGGCGGCCTCGGCCTCCTCCAGCAGGGCAAGGGTTTCCGGGGCGCGCAGGCCGTCGAGCACCGCGGCGGGAAGCCCGCAGATCCGGGAGATGAGCAGTTCGGCCACGGTCGTCACCGCCTGCGTGCGGCCAGGGCTTCGGCCTGCCAGTCCGGGTCGTTGCCCGCGCGCCAGTCGAGCGCACCGTCCCCGCTCACCGGTGCCGGCAGTTCGGCCGGGGCGCTGCCGAGGATGAACTCGCCGACCGACGACTCCCGCAGGTAGTCGAGCTTGAACGCGCGAGCCGACGCGTCGGCGTCCCCGCTGCCCAGCCCGCATCCGGCCAGGCCCATCGCGGTCGCCACCAGGTACATCGTCTGGTACAGCGCGCCGGCGTGCTTGAGGGTCACGGCGTAGGCGATCGACTGGTACTTCCACGAAAGCCGCTGGAAGCGCGACGTCATCGTCACCAGCACGTCCGGCACCGCCTGGCCGCCGGTCGACAGCGTCGCGACGGACAGCAGTTCCTCCCGCGCGGTTTCGTCGGCATTGACCAGCCGCAGCACGTGCTCGCCCGCGTCGTAGTGGTAGATGCCCGGCTCCAGCCCGGCACACCGGCGCACGGTCAGGTACAGCTCCAGTTCGTACCCCGCGCCTCCGCACGGGTACGGACGGCTCGAACCCTCGTACGGCATGCGCGCCTCCGGCCGCGGACCGTACGTGCCGCGCACCCGCGCAGTGCGGTAAAGGAATTCGCCCAGTTGCTCCGCGGTGATCGGCTGCTCGCCGTACGTCCGGATGGACTGGCGCGCCTCGATGGTCTCCTGCAGGCCAGGGTCGGCCGAGCGCACGGTGTCGAACTCGGGGCGGTACAGCTCGATCGCCGGGCCTTCCGGGGCGGGCTTCACCGCGGGCAGCGGCTCGATCTTTCCCACATAAGGGAACCGGCCGCCGAACGCCTCGTCGGTGCGCCCGATCCGGCTGCGGCTGTGGAAGTACAGGTCGTGCACGTCCCACTGGCGCAGCACGTCGTCCTGATCCACCGGGAACTCGCCGTCAGTGCCGACGTCGAGGAAACCGGCACCGGCCAATGCGGCCAGCACGGGCTGCCATTCAGTGTCCATTTCGGACACCGGCCGCGCGACGGCGAGCGCGGCGACCGCACCGGCGAGGGCGGCGTCGAGCAGCACCGCGCGGTACTTCCCGATCGGCGACTCCACCACCAGTTCGCCGCCGCGGCGGCGCAGCAGACTGAATTTGCCGAGGCGCAGCCACGCGCCGGCGATCTCGGGCAGTTCGGGACGCAACGGCGTCACGCCGGTGCGTTCCAGCACGGCCACGCGCTCGCCGCGCAGCCGGAAACCGGTGGCGAGGAACGGTTCCACCTTGGCCAGCACGGCGGCGACCGGCGAGTTCGGGTGCCCGGCGATCAGTTCCTCTTCGGTGTGCAGCCCGGCGCGGACCTGCTCGAGCGCTTCGAGCATCGGCGCGCCGACGCCCTTGAGCCGGTACCCGGCGCGGTCGGCGAGGCCGAGCAGGACCTGATCGTCCTTGTGCAGCAAGGAAATGTCGCGGCGGAAGGTGACGACGGTTTCGGCGGTGCGTTCGAGCGTGGTCATAGGAACATCGCAATCGGGTTGAGGTCGGCTTCGGACGGCTTGCGGTCGATCCAGCCCAGCTCCAGCGGCACATCGAACAGCCTGCCGGGCGCGAAACGGGGCCAGAAGTGCCGCATTCCCGGCACCAGCACCCGCACCACCGGCAGGCCGATGTCCACCCGGGTCTGGTCCAGCACCAGCATTTCCATGCCGTGTTCGGAGACGATCCGCTCGGCGCGCAGCACGTCGTCGCGGACATCGGTGCTTTCGTAGCGGGCGAAGTCGGCCTTGGTGCGAAGCGGGCCTTCGGCCGGGAGCACGTACGGCTGGTTCTCCGTGGTCGCGGTGCGCCACCAGTGCAGCTGGTCGGGGTCGTTGTAGGCGTAGGTTCCCGAACCGTCAGCCTTCATGCCGATCACCGCGGGCAGGAACTGGTTCATCTCCGACAGCGCCCGACCGATCGCCACCTCCACGTCGAAGTGGGCGCCGAGGGCGAACAGGATGTCCTGCGCAGGCTTGTCGCGGCGGACCGAAACCGCGGCCACCGACGGGATGCCGAGGTCGTTGGTCAGGTCCAGCACCCAGGTGTCGCGCTCCAGAGCGTCGTAGCGCTGCTGCCATTCGGCGAAGTACGGAACGTCGAAAGTGGACAGATCGATGGCCGGTCGGCGCAGCCGGTGGTACCACCACATCGCGACCGTGTCGCGCTCCACGAGTTCCATGAAGCCCTGCAGCACCGCGTCTTCGAGACTGGTGCCCGCGGCACAGCCGTTGGAGTTCGCGCCGGCCTGGTACCGGCTTCCCGGGCGGTGGTAAGCGAAGTAGAGCCCGGAGGTGGGGAACAGCTTGGTGCGCTGCTCGGTCAGCGACCACACCGGCGACCATTCGACCTCTGCCTGCGGGTCGAGGTCATCGGCGACCCAGTGGAAATGCGACGGGCGCGCGTTCCATTCGGCCCGGTCGCGGAACTGCGCTTCGCTGTAGAGGTGCACCGCGTTGGGGTGGATGACCTCGGCCGGGTCCAGGTCGGCGTAGCGCGCGGTGCGGCGGGCTTCGTCGCCGTGGAAGAGGCCGGAGTAGCGCTCGATGGCCTCGCCCAGCGCGGACGCCTTGGCCTGCGCGTCGCTCATTCCCTTGCCGGCGCTGCAGCTGCGCAGTCCCGCCCGCAGGTCGTTGGCGTTGGCCATCGGGATCGCGAAGTTCTGGCCCGCGGTGTAGGTGTGCAGGCCCTCGACGTCCAGCGGCACCTTCACGAGGTTGCTGATCGGGCCGGTGACCGGGCTGATCAGGTGCTCGTACCTGGCGACGAACTGCTCCGGCGGACGCGAGCGGTATCCGCCGTCGCTGCTCGCCATCCGCGGCCGCGATTCGATCCGCACGGGCGCTTCCTGGCGGCGCGCCTGCAGGTCCGGCTCACCGCACAGCGGGCATTGCGGACGGCGCTGGAAGGGGTGGTGCTCCTGGGTGAGGCTGATCGTGTCGAGCGTGATCACCTCGGCCTGCCACGGCGTGCCGTATTCCGCGGAGACCCCGCCCGGCGGCTGCGGCATCGCCGCGCGGCCCGAGGCGAACGCCCCGGTGAGCCATTTGCCCACGTGCAGCGCCGCGAGCCGGTGCGCCAGCTCCTGGGTGACCGGGGTGCCGGTCACCGAGTTGACCAGTGCCGGGCTGTCGAGCACGCCGCGCTGGCGCAGGTAGGAGGCGAGCACGTTCTTGTTGGACAGCCGCACCCGCAGGCATTCGTAGCAGCCGGTGACCTCGGGTTCGAAAACCGGGCCGACCCAGATCATGCTGCCGACCGGCTTCACCGGGAGCCACGGCACCCCGGCGTCGTGGAACTGCTTGCCCCATTCGGCGAGTTCGGGGCGCAGGTAGTCGTCGGTGAGCACGACGGTGAAGCCGCCGGGCTCGCTGGTCACGCCGGTGCCGAGCGCCCGCAACGCCTCGGTGAACCCGGCGCCGTCGACGTCGCCCGCGGTGAGCACGCGCACGTTCGCCGCGGCGAGGCGGCGCACCGCGTCGTCACCGTCCACTCCGGACGCTTCCCAGTAGCCGCCGACGCGCGGGTCGACCTCGGGGTCGACCTCGACCACGTATCCGCTGCGGCCCAGCCGGTCCAGCGCGCCGTCGATGCGCGCCGGGTCGGCCTCGGCGAGCGCGGCCTTGATGTCGTCGCGGCTCAGCTGCCCGTCGGCCAGCAGCGGTGCCAGCTGTTCGACCAGCGTGCCCGCCAGCCGCGTCTGCGTGGTCCGTTCGCTGGTCAGGTACACCGCGTCGCCGGGTACCGTCAGCACCCGAAGCGACCGATTGAACCTCGTGACCCGGTTGATGCTTTTCGTCATGGTTGTTCCCCTCAGTCGAGCCGGCGGGCGGAGCCCACCAGCCGGGCGAAAGCCTCCGAATGACCGGCCACCTCGGCGAACGTGCCGAGACTGGCGATGCGGCCGTGTTCCAGCACGGCGATCCGGTCGGCCGAGCGGATGGTGGACAGCCGGTGCGCCACCACCACCCGGGTCAGCCGCAACTCGTCCACCGCGCGGCGCACCAGCTCCTGCGCGGCGGCGTCGAGCGCGCTGGTCGCCTCGTCGAGCAGCAGCACGGACGGGCGTTTGGCCAGCGCGCGGGCCAGCAGCAGCCGTTGCACCTGGCCGCCGGACAGTCCGCTCTCGCCGTCGGTGACCTGGGTGTGCAGGCCCATCGGCAGCGCGCGGACGACGTCGGCGAGCTGTGCCGATTCCGCCGCCTGCCACGCCAGGTCCAGGTCCGTCTCGCCGGCCGCCCCGCAGATCACCTCGGCGAGGGTGCCGCGCATGATCGTGGCGTCCTGTGCGACGTAGCCGATCCGCGTGCGCAGTTCGTCGACGTCGCAACGGCGGACGTCGACGCCGTCCACCAGCACCCGGCCGCGGTCGGCGCGGTCGAGGCCGAGCAGCAGCCGCAGCAGGGTCGACTTGCCCGCGCCGGACGCGCCGACCAGCGCCACGAATTCTCCCGGCTCGATGCGGAGCGAAACGTCCCGCAGCAGGTCCCGGGTCTGTCCGGGATAGCGGAAGCTCACGCCCTCGAGCACGACCGCGCCGCGAGCGCGGGGGAGCGGGACGGCGTCCGGCGGCGTCTCCGGACGGGTCGTCAGCACCGGCGCGAGCCGGTCGTGCACCGGGCCGATCGAGAACAGGCCGACCAGCGCGCCCTGCAGCCGCGCGGCGGTGAGGTTGAGCGTCATGGCGACCATGACCACGGTCCACTGCGCGGTGAACCCGAGCCCGGCGGTCAGCGGCAGCAGCACCGCGAGCAAGGCCGGATAGCACGCCACGGCCAGCGCGCTCGCGATTTCCGAGTACCGCAGACCCTTGTCGTCCGACTGTTTTTGCGCGGTGAACGCCGCGCGCCATCGACTGACCACATAGGACTGGGCACCGAACGCCCGCACGTCGTCGATGCCGAGCATCGCCGGATACACCGCGGCCTGCACGTCGTCGACCGCGGCCAGCACGTCGGTGTCGTGCCGTTGCTGGCGCACGGAAAGCCACAGCATCGCGCCGAGCACCAGGCCGAACATCCCGGTGCCGGCGACCGCCAGCCACGGGTCGAGCAAGGCCAGCAACGCGACCGCGACGAGCGCGAACACCGCGTGCAGCGCGGCGGTCAGGCCCCCGCTGCCGAGCAGCCCGCGCAGCTGGCCAACGCCGCCGGCGAACCCCATCAGCCGGCGCAGCGGGTACTGGCGGAAGAACGCCGCGGGCAGGCTCAGCAACCGTTGCCACAGCGCGGATTCGAGCCGGTCCTGGGCCCGGTCGGTGAGGGTCAGCAGGCCGCGTTCGACCACCGCGGTGGTCAGCAGCTGCAAGGCGAGCAGCCCGACGAGCGCTCCCGCGGCGTACGGCACGGCGGCGTGGTTCGCCGCGGCGATCGCGATGGCCAGCACCATTCCCGCCAGCGGCACGACGAAGCCGAACACCGTGGCCAGCAGGCCGAGCACGGCCGTGACCGCCAGCCGGACCCGTTCGCCCGCCAGCGCGAACGACAGCAGCCCGCGTCCAGTCAATCCTTCGGGCGGAAGCGCGGTCATCCGGCCACCTCCGCGAAGTCGCGATACCCGCGGGCGTGGGCGACGAGGTCTTCGTGGGTGCCGTAAACGCGCACCTTTCCTCGATCCAGCAGCACGACGGTGTCGTCGGGGCGGACTTCGGAAAGCCGGTGCGCCACCACGATTGTCGTGGTGCCGCGCTCCCGGAGCGCCGCGTCGATCCGCCCGGCGAGAGCGGTTTCGACCGCGCTGGTCGCTTCGTCCAGCACGAGCACGCGCGGGTTGCGCGCGAGCGCACGGGCCAGCGCGAGCCGTTGCCGCTCGCCGCCGGAAAAGTTGCGGGCCTGCTGGCTTACCGTGGCTTCGTCGACGCCGCCGCGCAGCGCGATCGTTTCGGTGAGCTGGGCGTCGGCGAGCGCGGCGGCGATCGCGTCGTCCGGCAGCGCCGTGCCCAGTTCCAGGTTCTCCCGCACGGTGCCCTCGAAGAACGCGGGCCGCTGCGGCACGTATCCGAGCAGCGAAGGCCGTACCGAGGGCGGAAGGTCCGCTGCGCGCTTGCCGTCGACGAGCGCCACGCCCGACCACGGCCGCACGAGCCCGGCCAGCAGCTTCGCCAGCGTCGACTTGCCGCAGCCGCTCGGGCCGACCAACGTCAGGCGGCCGCCGGGCGGCACGTCGAGATCGAGCGACGCCAGCAGCGGTTCGGCATTGGTGTCGTAGCCGTAGCGCAGGCCGCGCACGGTGACGCGGCCCGGGCCGACGGCGACGGGTGCGTCCACATCGGACGGATCGGTCTCGGCTCCCGCCACGTCGTCGTACGCGGCGAAACTGCTGCGCAGGCCTCCGATGCGGTGCAGCCCGGTCACCAGCCCGCCCGCGTGCAGCTGCCACACTCCGGCCAGCACGGCCACGGTGATCACTTCGCCGGGCGCGACCAGCGCGGTCAGTGCGAGGCAGACGGCGTACCCGACGGCGTGCAGTGCCGTGACGCCGATTCCGAAGCCGTGTTCGCCTAGTGCGACTTTCCTTTGCGCAGCAAGCACTTTGCGCTGTGCCGACGACCAGCGCGCGAATGCCTGCCGTCCGCTGCCTTCGGCCTTCACCGTGTCGATGGCGGACAGCACGTTGAGCGAAAGCCCGTCGCGTGCCGACTGCTCGACCATGAGCGTCGACTGCCGTTCGGTACCGGACCGGCGGCCGAGGCGCAGGAACAGGGCCGTGATCAGCGTGCTGCCGAGCAAGACCGCGGCGGCCGAGGGGGCGAGCACGGCCAGCACGACGAGCAGTCCCAGCACCGCGGCGGCGTTCACCGCGACCGGAAGCACCACCGTGGTGAGCTGCTGCGCGATGGTGTCGGCGATCTGCACCCGGGCCGCGACGCCACCGGTGAAGCGGCGGTGGAAGTAGCTGCCGGGCAAGCGGAGCAGATGCCCGACGAGTTCGCTCGACCGCGTGAGCGAAGTGTGCAGGAGCGCCGCCGAAAGCAAGCGCTGCTGCGCCCAGCCGACCAGCGCGACGCCGATCGCGGTCGCGGCCAGCAGCCACTGCGCACCCGGCCCGGCGGTCGCGGTGACCAGCGATCGGGCGAGCAACGCGGCCGTGACCGTCAGCGCGGCGGTGAGCACGCCCGCCGTCACCGCGCCGACGACCGCGGGCAGCCCCGCGCCGAGCCAGCGCATCGCGCGCGGCAGCACCCGCTGCGGCGCGCCGCTTGGCGTGAAGCCGGTACCTGGCCGGAAACCCAGGTACAGCCCGGAAAACCGGGTACGGAACTCCTCCAGCGACAGCGTCAGCCTGCCCGCCGCCGGGTCGTGCAGCCGCACGCGGCCCTGCCTGCCGACTCGCTCCAGCACCGCGAAGTGCCGGTTGTCGACGAACACCACCCCGGGCGCGGCGAGTCCGCGCAAGGTGGCGACGTCGGCTTCGGCCCCGGACAGCCGGACGCGCTTGGCGCTCACGGTGAGCCCGAACTGCTGTCCGCGCCGGGCGAGCGTCGCGGCACTGATGCCGTCCCGTCCGCCGCCGCACGCCTGGGAAAGCTCCGGCCAGGTCAGGTGCTTGCCGAAGCCGGCGAGCAGGATCCCGAGGCAGGCCGCGCCGCAGTCGGACTCCTCGACCTGGCGGAACTCGGCTCCCGCGCGGGAACGGAAGCGGGTGCTCACCGCGCACCGCTTTCCGCGAGCGCCGGGGCGAAGGTCACCGGCAGCACGCGCGGGGTCGGAAAGGCCAGCGACGCCCGCCAGGGAAGTTCGGCGAGCGGACGGCTCGGCGTCGGCAGCCGGTGGTGCACCGCCTGAAGCAGCGACTGCGCGGTCATCGCGGCCAGCGCGCTGCCGAGGCAGTAGTAGGAGCCGTGGCCGAACGCGACGTTGCCGGTGATCGGCCGGTCCCACCGGAACTCCAGCGGGTCGGCGAACTTGCGCGGGTCGAGGTTGGCGGCCGCGAAAGCCAGGATGACGGTGTCGCCCGCCTTGAAGTCCAGTTTGCCGACCGACAGGTCGTGCGTCACCTGGCGCGAGCCGAACGCGACCGGCGTGCGCAGCCGGATCGCCTCGGCGAACACGCGGTCGGCGCACTGCTCGTCGGCGGCCAGCGCAGCGGCGATCTCCGGGCGTTCGGACAACACGACGAGCGTGTTGGCGAGCGCGGCGGTCACGGTGTCGAGACCGGTCATGAACAGCAGGAGCACCATGTCGACGGCTTCGTCGGCCGAGAGCTTGCCGTCCTGCTGCGCCTGGGCCAAGTGCCCGATCAGGTCGTCGGCCGGTTTCGCGCGGCGGCGAGCGAGCTGGTCCGCGACGTACTCGCGCAGCTCGGCGAACTCCGCGGCGGTGATCGGCGGACCGGCCTCGGGGTGCGCTTCGGCGAGGAAACCGGCGGCCAGCTGGTTCATCATGCCGGTGGCCCTCGCGGTGACCAGCTCGCGGTCGGCGGGAGGGATGCCCAGCAGCACGGCGGTGACCAGCGCGGGCAGCGGTGTCGCGATCTCGGCCACGAACTCGGCCTCCCCGCGACGAAGAGGCTCGGCCAGCAACTCGGCCACCACCTCGTCGATCCGGCCGCGCAGCGCGGCCAGCCTGCGGCCGGAAAACGCGCCCGTGAGCACGCTTCGTAGCCGCTGGTGCTCCTCGGCGGCGCGCACCGACATGGTGCCGCTGAAGAAGCGAACAAACTGTGGGTTATCCCGGCGGACGTCCTCCTGGAACACCGGAGCCGCCATCGGGAAGCCGGGGTGGGTGCAGAGCCGGGTCACCAGGTCATAGCCGGAAATGACCCACATCCCGTCGAACCGCACCACCGGCGCGCGTTCCGCGAGCTCCGCGAAGAAGTCCGGAGCCTCCTTGCCGAACGGCTCCTGACGTGCGAAGTGCCGCCACAGCCGCTGGACGATTTCTGCCATCCCCCAGTTCCTTTCTCGGCACGTGTTCGTCCGCACCGCGTGGTCGCCGCCGCAATAAAAAGATTCATTATTCGGCGGCGACCACGGGCGTGGCTGGAATAGCTCGGCTAAAACGCCTGGATCAGGTGGCGCAGCCGTAGGTGCCGAAGCACACCGGACAGCCGATGCTGCCCGCCGTTCCGAAACAATTGCTCGCTCCGGCCTCGGTGAGTTCCTCGATCACGAGCTCCTCGACCTGCGGGGACTGCGTGGTAACGTTCTCCATGACAACCTCCCTTCGGAAATTCGTTTCGCCGCGGATGTCGTGGGGGATTGTCAGCTCGAGCTCGCGGTGCCGACCGTGCCCGCCGAGCTCGGGCACCCCGCGGTGCCCACGCTGCCGAGGCAGAAGCTGCCCGCCTGCGCGTCCGACAGCTGCTCGATCGTCAGCTCGGTCGTAGCCGGCTCGAAAACCTCTTCGTTCATCGTGTTCTCCCTGTTCAGAGCGTCAGTGCGAGCTGACGGTGCCATAGGAGCCCGCGCTGGAGGGGCAGCCGAACGTTCCGGCCGACCCGACGCACCAGCCGGCGCCGGTGGCGTCGGACAGCTCCTCGACGGTCAATTCCTCGGTGAAGTCCTGCGACTCCTGCATGTCCATGTGCGTTGTCCTCTCAGGACCAGCTGAAGGCGGTGCCGATGCACGCCGGGCAGGTGGTGGAGCTGATGGTGCCGCCGGTGTTCGTGGTGCCGGCGCCGGCGACCTCGCCGAGCTCCTCCACCGTGATGTCCTCGGCGAACGCCTGCTCGACCTGCGTGTCGAACTCGTTCATCTCGATCTCCTCGGATGTGTTGACCAGTGTTTTTCCTGCTCGGACGCGCTCAGCCGAAGCTGGAAGCGGTGCCGACGCTCGACGGGCAGCCCGCGCTGCCGATCGAGAAGGCGGTGCCCGCCGCGGTGGTCTCGACCAGCTCCTCGACCTGCAGCTCCTCCACCGTGTCCACGGCGTTCGTGTTCTCCTGCATTTCCTTTCACCTCCTCCCGCGGTAAAAGTGAAGAGAATTCAGCTAGGGGTGCAGCCGACCGTGCCCTGAACCCAGCCGTTAAAGCTGTAGCGGTACCGGTATTGCCCGCCCTGAGTACCGAGGTACTCCCATTCCGCCAGCTCGAAGCCGACGTTTTTGAACTGTGTGCTGGGCGCACACCTCGGCGGTGCCGGAACGCTCGCTTCGGTTGCGGATACTCCGGACAAACCGGACACAACTACAAAAGCGGAAATAATGGCAGCAGTCATCTCGCAAGCCCCCCAGGCTTTTGATTCCCCAGTTTGTGCTATTCGCTTCAAACGATTCGCACAGGGCGAACTTAAACCCAATCCGGCAGGCAAGAGGAGAGTAAACCGGCGATGTCACCCATCTGGGGTAGTTAGCTGGCAGCTAATTTAGGGTTCGCTTAGGGAAGTCATGCTAAGGGTGCATGACTGACTACTCGGCGGTGACGGTACGTACTGGCTGCGCGCGGCTCAGCGTCCGGCGGCGAAGCCCGCCTTCGCCGCGAGCACCAACGCCCGCACCCCCGCCGGGAGCGCCTCGATGGACGGGGCGAAGTCCGGCGAGTGGTTGGTCCCGCGGTCGCCGGCGCCGAGCGTCCAGTAGCAAAGCGGCGCGGATCCGGCCAGGTGACCCACGTCCTCGGCCGCAGCTACCGGCGGCGTCCAGGAGACGAGGTTCGGACCGAGGGCAGCGAGGTGCGCGGCCCGCACGGCGAGCGTGAGCTGCCGGTCGTTGATCGTCGCGGGGGCCGAGCGGACCGTCTCGATCTCCGGCTCGACCGGGGCGCCGGACGCGGCGGCCTCGGCGCGGCACACGCGCTCGACGGCGGTCAGCGCGCGGCTCAGGGCCCCGTCGGTCGCCGAACGAACGCTCACCCCCAGCCGCACCCGGTCCGGGATCACGTTGGCCGCGTCGCCAGCGTGGATCGAGCCGACGGTGAGCACCACCGGTTCAGCGGGACTGGTTTCCCGAGCCACCACCGATTGCAGCCGCACCACGAGATGGGCGGCCAGCACGACCGGATCGACCGCGAGGTGCGGCGTCGCGGCGTGTCCGCCCCGTCCGTGCACGGTGATCGCCAGTTCGGCACACGGCGCGGTGATCGGCCCTGGCGAGTGCCCGATCCGCCCCACCGGCCCCGGCACGGCGTGCTGGGCCAGCACCGCGTCCGGCGTCCCGAAGATCTCGTGCACGCCGTCGGCCACCATCGCCAGCGCTCCGTCGAGAGTCTCCTCGCCCGGCTGCCCGAACACGATCAGCCTGCCCTGCCAGCTCGCCCGGTCCGCGGTCAGCTCTGCCGCGGCGCCGACTACGGCGGCGAGGTGCAGGTCGTGCCCGCACGCGTGCATCGCGGAACCGCTTGCGGCGTAAGGCAAACCAGTGCGTTCAGTCAACGGCAAAGCGTCCAGTTCGGACCGTAGCGCGACCGTGGGCCCCTCGCCGTTGTCCAGGGCCGCGACCACGCCGTGGCCCCCGATGCCTGTGTGCACGGCGAAGCCGAGGCCGGTCAGCTCCCTGGCGAGGACGGCGGCGGTGCGCTCCTCCGAGCCGGAGAGTTCGGGGTGGCGGTGCAGATCCTGGTAAAGCTCGATCAGGTCCGTCACAGCCACCCGGCCTCCTCCGCGACCCGGTAGGCCGCCACGCGGTTGTCCACCTGCAGTTTCGTCAGCGTGCTCGACAGGTAGTTGCGCACGGTGCCCTCGGCCAGCGACAGCCGCGCGCCGATCTCGGCGGGCCGCAGCCCGGCTCCCGAGAGCCGCAGCACTTCCAGCTCCCGGTCGGTCAGCGGCGTCTCGCCGACGGCCAGCGCGTCGGCGGCGATTTCGGGGTCCACGTGCCGTCCGCCGGCGCACACCTTGCGCACGGCGTCGATCAGCGCGTCCGGCGAGATGTTCTTCGTGACGAACCCGCGCACCCCCGCCCGCATCGCGCGGTGCAGATACCCGGGTTTGCCGTAACTGGTGACCACGAGCAGGGCGCACGGGATGGCTTCGGCGTGCAGCGCCTCGGCGACCTCCAGGCCGGACATGCGCGGCATGTCGATGTCGACCATCGCGCCGTCGGGACGTTCGCGCCGGATGGCTTCGAGCGCGTCGGCGCCGTTGTCCACGGCCTCGACTACTTCGATGTCGTCGGCCAGGGTGAACACCGTGCGCAGGGATTCCCGGAGCAGGGCGTGGTCCTCGGCCAGCACGATCCGCAGGGTCATGAGTTTTTCCTCGGCAGGTCAAGGGGAACGCGAGCGGTGAGCACGAACTCGCCGCCGGCTTCGGTGTGTTCGAGCGTGCCGTGCACCGCGGCGAGCCGCTCGGCGAGGCCGGTGAGACCGTGCCCGGCCCTGGCGCCCCCGGCGTGCGGCCGGTCGTTGGAGATCCGGACGGTCAGCGCCGCCGGTTCGCGCACGAACTCGACGCGGCAGTTCTCCGCGGCACTGTGGCGCAGGATGTTGGTGCCGCCCTCGCGGATCGCCGCGCCGATCGCCTCGGCCGCGGCAGCGGGCAGGTCCCCTGGCACCGGATCGGCGACCACCCGGACGCCGGCGAGGCTGAGGATCGACGACGTGCCGCGCAGTTCCTCGGCGAGGCTGGGCTGCCGGTAACCGGCGATCACCTTGCGCAGTTCGGACACCGAACCGCCGGCGAGTTCGGCGATCTGCACGAACTGGTCGCGGGCGGCTCCGGTGTCGGCGTCCAGCAGTCGCACCCCGAGTTCGGCCTTGAGCCGCACCACCGACAGGCCCCGCCCGAGCACGTCGTGCAGGTCGCGGGCGAAGCGCAGCCGCTCCTCGACCACCGCCATCCTGGCCAGTTCGTCGCGGCTGGCGTGGACTTCGGCGGCGTAGGCGGCCAGCAGCCCCATCCCGGCCAGCACCACGACGGTCACGATCGAACGGAGCATCGTCTCGGCCACCGCGAGCGGCGGCACGTCGTGCAGCAACGCGATCCCGGCCGTGCTGATCAGCACTATTAGCGGGAAAAGCCAGCGCTTGACCCCGGTGAAGCTGATCGCCGCGACCCCCGCGACCAGCGCGGGCATCGCCAGCCACGCGGGTCCGAAGGCCAGCAGCAGCGCGTAAGACAGGCTGGTGGCGATGGCCACGTCGATCAGATGCTCGCCGCGGGACTGCGAACGGCGCACCACCGACCACACGACGCGGCCGACGCCGGTCAGCAGACCGGCCCCGGCCAGCACGGCGAAGAGGACGTCCACCACCGGGGGCCGGGTGCTGAGCCAGAGGAAGAACCCTTCGCCGGTGAACGCGACGACCGTGCCGAGGATCAGCAGGGCGACGACGCGGCCCAGTGTCCCGGGGCTCCACCGGTCCACACGTCCTCCCGCCTAGCCCGTCCGTTTCGGGTCCCATTTGAAGAAGCGCTTGCCCAGGCCGAGGGAAACGCCGATCCAGGCACAGAGTAGTCCCAGCGGCATGACGCACGCCCGGAACGACTGCAGGAATCCGACTTCGGCGGGCAACTGGGCCGTCGCGGGATTCGACGCGAAGTCGCGGCCGAGGTAAGCGGTGCGCAGAATCTCGACCACCGAACTCGAGGGCAGGTACCGCACGGGAACCTGCAGGAAGTGCGGCATCTCCGACAGCGGGAAAACGATTCCGGACGCGAACATCATCAGGAACAGGAATGGCGTGACCAGCCACGTGGAGACCTCGCTGGTCGGCAGCAGCCCGGAAACGCCGATCGCCAGCAGCGCGAACGTGAACGCGCCCAGCAGCACGCCGACCAGCAGCAACAGCGGGTTCGCCGGAGCGGGGCCGCCCAGGTAAACGAGCCCGAAAACGAGCAGCACCACCACTTGCGCGACGCTGGTGACCGAGCCGCTCATGGCTTCCCCGGTCATGATCGCGGTGTCCGGAAGCGGGGTGCCGCGCAGCCTTTTGTAAATCAGTTTCCCGCGCCGGCTCGTCGCCGAGTTCACGACGTTGTAGACGATCCAGACGAGGACGAATCCCATCATCCCCGGCAGCAGGTAGACGCCGCCGTCGAGGCCGGCGATCTCGCCCTTGCCGTGCTGGCTCGCGGGCAATCCGATGCCGAGCCCGAGCGGAATAAGCACACCGGTGAGCGCGAAACCGAGATCGCGCCAGTGCACCTTTTGCGACAGCAGGAATTGCGACCAGGTGTAGCGCCACCAGCCCAGCGATCGGCGGGCGGCGAGCGGCGCGGGTGCCGTGGCAGTCATCAGCGCTCCTTCGCGGTGACAGCGAGGTCGGCCTCGTCGGCGACCCGCAGGAAAACGTCTTCGAGGGAATTGCGCCGGACCTCGAGTTCGGAGATCCGCGCGCCGGCCCGGTGGGCCCAGTCGAGCAGCCGGTGCAGGTCGGCCTGCGGGTCGGTGCTGCTCAGCGCGTAGTGGCGGCCGTCGTCGGGCACCCCGGCCAGTTCGACCGGCACCGGAGCCTCGCTGACGAACGTGATCGTCGAGCCGTGGTCGGCCCCGATCACCTCGCCGACGGAGCCGTGGCGCACGAGGCGCCCGCGGTCCATGATCGCCAGCCGGTCGGCGAGGTACTGCGCTTCCTCCATGTAGTGGGTGGTCAGCAGGATCGCCATGCCGCCCGCGACCATGTTCTCCAGCACCCGCCACGTGCGCCGCCGCGCCTGCGGGTCGAGGCCGGTCGTCGGCTCGTCGAGAAACAGCAGCTCCGGCCGTCCCAAAACGGCGAGCGCCAGGTCGAGCCGCCGCCGTTCGCCGCCGGACAGCTTCCCCACGCGCGTGTTCCCGACCTTGCCGAGGTCGACCAGGTCGATCGCCTCGTCGATCGGCATCGCGTCGGCGGTGAAGCGCCGCCAGGCCCGGATCGACTCGACGACCGTCAGATCGTCGAAGAACCCGGCCTCCTGCAACATGATCCCCACCCGCGGCGCGATCTTCTCGCGCTGCTCGGCCGGATCGACTCCGAAGACCCGCACACTTCCGGCCGTGGGCCGGCGGTACCCCTCCAGGACGTCCATTGTCGACGTCTTGCCCGCGCCGTTGGTCCCCAGCAACCCGAAAACCTCGCCGGCGCGCACCGTGAAACTCAGCTCGTGGACCGCTACGAACGACCCGTAGTCGATCCGCAGCCCGTCCACCTCCACTACCGTTTCCCTGCCCATGCCGACAGCGTCCCGCCGACCGCCCGGACCGGGACAGGAGCAGCCCTCACCGAACCGGGGTGGATTCCGCAGGCGATACCCGTGACAAACCTCATAATCGCAGGTCAGGGTATGCGGTTTTACGGCTTCTTCAGCCGATCCAGCACGGCGCGGGTCTGTGCCTGCACGATCGAGGACAGGTCGTCCATCTTCAGCGGGGCCTCGCCGGGAGCGCGGTAGACGGCGACCTGAATCTCCACCGTCACGTTGCTGTCCTCGACCCCCACGATGTAGCTGGCGCGCGGGCCCGGCTCTGTGACCGCACCGGCGCGCCAGTAATTGCGCGTGCCGAGCCCGGCGATCGTGCCTGCCGTCCAGCCCTGCGACGGGCGGGTGTTCCACTGGTCGTAAACCGGCGGCCGGTCCGCGGAGGCGAACTCGGCGCGGAGGGCGATCCCGGCCTCGTTGGTGGCGACGTCGTCGGTCTTGGAGGTGCTGGTGTAGCGGAGACTGCAGCTCAGGCCGCCGCCGTAGCCGCCGCTGGGCTGGGTTTCCCGGCGGACCGGCGGGATCGGGGTGGAGGACCACTTCGCCAGCGGTTTGGGGTCCAGCAGGTCGCAGGCGTTGGAGATCCCGCTCATCGAGTACTTGCCCGGCGGTGCGGTGGGCGAGGCTGTGGTGGACGGGGTTGTCGCGGAGGGGGCTGGGCTCGGGGTGGGCTTGGCTTCCGGGGTGGACGAGCCGCCGCTGACGGAGAGACCGATCGCGATCCCGACGCCGAGGACCACGACCAGCCCGATCGCGCCCGCCACGATCAGCCCCGTCTTGGGGCCGGGCGGTTTCGCGGGCGGCGGGTATCCCTGTCCTGCGGGCGGATGTCCCTGGCCCGGCAGCGGGTATCCCTGACCTGTCGGCGGAACCGGTTGCCCGGCAACGGGATAAGGATGCTGGCCGTCGCCAGGAGAGTCCGTCATCGAATCCCTTTCAGCCCGTTCAACGCCTTCCGCGCCTGTGCTTCGGCGATCGGCTGGACTTCGGTGCGATGCACCTGGGCGACGTCCCGGCTGCGGCTGAAGTTGAGCCGGACGCGGACCGAGACGTTCTCGTCCACCGCACAGAGGACGTAGCGCGTGTCCGCGACCAGCTCGCCGTAGACCTCGGAGTGCCAGAAGCCCTGTGTCCCGATTCCGGTGACGGGCCCGGACGCCTTGCCCTCGCCGGTTTTGGCGAGGGTGCCGCGTTTCCAGCTCTCGTAGGAGGACGGCGCGGTGCCCTCGGTGAAATCGACGTCGAGAAGGATCTCGGCGGTGTTGAGGAGATCGTCGCTGGTGTAGCGGAGCTGGCAGCTCAGACGGCCGGCGTCGTGCTCGCTCGGGCGGATTTCCTCATGCTTGGGCTGGCCCTTGGGCGTGGGCGACCATTTCTTCAGCGGGGCGGGATCGACGAGATCGCAGGCATTGCCGACGTTGTCCATCGAATAACCCGGCGCGGCGACCGGCTTCGGCGGCGGATCGGAAGACTGCCCGGCCACGACACCGACGGCGATCCCGATCCCCAGCACGACCACCAACGCGGCGACCCCGCCGATGATCCAGCCGGTCCGCCGGGGTTTCGCGGGTGGCGGCGGGTAGCCGTAACCCGCCGCGGGGAACGGGTTCGTCGGCGGCTCTTCGCGCCCGTTGTCGGTCATCCCCCGCAGCCCTTCGCCTGGCGAACCGGACGTCGCGACCTGGCTCCGCCCGACTATATCTCTCCGCTTCCACCGAGGAGAGACACTGATCACTCTGATCCCGGGCTTGATGCAACGCTGCCATGCCGAGCGGGGACAGGGGATTGTGACGACAGTTTCGGATCAGGGGCGGGGGTGGGGGATGCCGGCCGAGTACGACGCCGAGGTCCCGGACACCCCCGGTGGCGACCAGGAGCTGTGGGTGCGAGCCGCGGCGGGCGACGTCGCGGCGTTCGGGGAGTTGTTCGACCGGCACGTCAGCGCGGTGTGGAACTACGCGTACCGGTTGACCGGATCCTGGGCCACCGCTGAGGACCTGGCCTCGTTGACTTTCCTCACCGCGTGGCGTCGCCTCGGCGAGGTGACGTTGGTGAACGACAGCGCCCGGCCGTGGCTGTACACCGTGACTGCCAATCTGGCTCGCCGGGAACAGCGTCGGCTCGGAAGGTTCGCGGCCGTCCTGCCGCGGCTGCCGCGCACCACCGTCGTGCGCGATCACGCCGAGGCCGTGGCCGGTCAGGTCGACGCGGACCGACGGCTGAAGGTCGTGCTGAGTGCGGTCGCGAAGTTGCCTCGAGCCGAACGGCGGGCGGTTGAGCTTTGCCTGCTGGGCGGTCTGTCGACCGCGGAGGGGGCAGCGGTGCTCGGGATCGCCGAACCGAGCGTGCGCGCGCGGATTTCGCGGGCGCGAGCCCGGTTGCGGGAACTGCTGCGAGACATCGACGTGTTGGCGGGGGAGGGGTTCTGATGGCTGACGATCTCACTCTGCCGCCCGAACGGCCGATGCCCGATCTCCTGAAGGAATCCATGTGGAACCGGCTCGCTCCGGGACTGCGCGCACGGCGGTGCCGGAATCTGGGTTTGCCGCTGGCGGTCGCCTCGGGAGTCGGCGCGCTGGCCTTGGGCGCGACGCTGGTCTTTTCGCCGGTGCGCGACGCCGGCTTGGAATCGGCTCCGGTTCCGGCTGGCGCCGCGCCGGGCGCCGAGGACGCGGGGCAGCTCAAGTCCTGCGTCGACAGTGCCCCCTCTTTCGGAGTCACGTTGCCGGATCCGGGCAGTTGGCGCTCGACTCTCAAGATCGACCAAGACTCGGAGCGGGGCTACCTCGTCCTCCGCAACGCCACGCTCGCGGCGGTTTGCGTTCTCCGGCACGGCCGGGTGTCCGGCCTGATGGTCGCCGATTCCGGGGAGGGACCCGGTGGGCGAGAAGGCTACTCCGATCTCAGCAGCACCCGTCCGGTCTGCGGTTTCAGCAGCATCGTCAATCCCCGCGAGCCGAGTGTCGTGTTCGGGGTCGCTACCGCCGACGTGGTTGACGTGGCGATGCTCGGGCCGGGCGATTCGGTGACTCCCGCGGTGCTGAACGACGGCACTTTCGCCGTGAAATATCTCGAAGGCTCTTCACCGCAGGATGACTCTCATCGGAAATTTCGAGTGACCATGCGCGACGGAACATTCCGAGAATTTCCGGGTAAATAGCACTGGATCGGTCGTCGCACGAAGACGGCTGCTGGGGGAAACGCTGTGATGTCAACGGGTTTGACGACGCCTCGACCAGGTCGTGCACAGCTGGTTTCCACCCGAAGGCGGGTGGATTGGCTGCTGCTCGGAGTAGCTGCGGCGTCGGCGTTGGTCTTTATTTCAGCGCGCGGTCATCTGATCGACGACACCTACATCACCTTGAGCTACGCGCGCAATCTCGCGTTCCACGGGAATTGGGGTTTGCTGGCCGGAAGCACCTCGAATACGGCAACCTCGCCGTTGAACGTGCTTTTTCTGGCGGCGTTGACGTTCGTGCTGCGGGACGCGGTTCTCGCCGCGGGTTTCTTGTACGTGGCAGGTCAGGTGCTGCTGGTGCAGGCGCTGCGGAGAATGGGCGCGATCACCGGGTTGCCTCGCTGGTTCCCGGTTCTCGCGACTGCCGCGTTGACGGTGAACCCGCTGCTGGTGTCATCGATCGGCATGGAGGTCGCACTCGGCGCGGCCGGACTTGGCTGGCTGTTGGTCTTTTCGGCGGAGCGGCGGCCGTTCGCCTTCGGACTGGTGGCTGGTGCGCTGAGCCTGGTCCGGGTCGATCTGCTGCTCTTCGCGGGAGTGATTTTCCTGGCCCGGCGACGATTCTGGGTCGACGGCCTGCGCAGCGTGCAAGGCGCGGCGTTGGTCGCGGTGCCTTGGTTCGCGTTCAGCTGGGTCGTCTTGGGAGCCGCCGTTCCGGACACCCTCGTCATCAAGACCCTGCAGGGCGCGCGACAGGCTTGGGGAAAGTGGGAATTCGGCAACGGCGTCGGACTGTACTGGGAGAACATGCCGGGACAAACAGTGCTCGCGTTCTTGTGCGTCGGGTTGGCAGCGTTGGCCGGGTTGCGCTGGCTGGTGCTGGCGCTGTGCGGCGACGCGGCCTTCCGCCGGCTGCTCCCGTTCGCGGCGCTCGCCATCGCCGGAGCGGGACACGGCCTGGCGTACGTTTTCCTGAAAGTGCCGCCGTACCACTGGTATTACGGCCCGGGAATCGTCGCGGCGACGCTGTTCACCTGTGCGGTCGTGGCCGGCTCCGCCCGCCGGGCCGAGCGTGCACTGGGGCTGACCGCGGTCGGGTCCTTGTTCGCCGGCAGTGTCGTGGGCTACGCGGGTGCCGGTCTGCCGCGCGATTTCGCCCCGTTCACGTCCAATTACACATCGAGCGCGCAGTACGCCGAAATCGGCAAGGAAGTCGGCAGGCTGGCTGGTGACCGGACGGTCGCGAGCGCCGACGAGATCGGGGTGCTGGCCTACACCTGCGACTGCGCGATCATCGACGTGTTCTCCGATCGCGGCCGCATGCCCGGGGCTATCGGCGAGCTGGAGGCTCGGGCCGGACATCTGTCGCGTGGGCTGCTCCGGGTGAACTTCGCCTTCTTCGACGACACCGTGCGGCCGCGAAAGCTGGACCTCGCCTTGCGCCGGGTCCGGGGCGCGCCGCCGCCGGGCTCGCTGGGGTGCTGGACGATTTCCGCGCCGATGTCCGGGACTGCGCGGCTCTGCCTGGTTCCAGCGTCCTGAGCCTGAGACACCTGCCGTTCACCTGCCCTGCTTAAGGTCGGCCGCATGTTGCGGGACGTGCGGGAGTACATCGATCGGCTGGAGATCGACGGGCATTCGGTCGGCGAGGATCACGACGACGATCCCGTGTTGATCGACGCGTTCGGCAAGGCGGTCGACACCTGGCGGGAGAACTATCCGTACGACCAGCGGATGCCGCGCGAGGAGTACGAAGAGACCAAATACCTTCTGCAGGTCGAACTGCTCAAGCTGCAGAACTCGATCAGCGAAACCGGCAGCCGCCACGTCATTCTTTTCGAGGGGCGGGACGCCGCGGGCAAGGGCGGCACCATCAAGCGGTTCATGGAACACCTCAACCCGCGCCACGCTCGGACGGTCGCGTTGTCCAAGCCGAGCGACCGCGAAGCGCATCAGTGGTATTTCCAGCGTTACGTCCAGCATCTTCCGACTGCGGGCGAGATGGTGTTGTTCGACCGGTCCTGGTACAACCGCGCCGGGGTCGAGCAGGTGATGGGGTTTTGCTCGCCCGAACAGTACGAGCAGTTCATGCACCAGGTGCCGCTGTTCGAGGAAATGCTCGTGGAGAGCGGGATCACGGTCACGAAGTTCTGGTTTTCGGTGACGCAGGCCGAACAGCGCACCCGGTTCATCATCCGGCAGGTCGATCCGGTGCGGCAGTGGAAACTGTCCCCGATGGACCTGCAGTCGCTCGACAAATGGGACGACTACACCGCGGCCAAGGAAGCGATGTTCCTCCGCACGGACAACGATCTCGCGCCGTGGATCACGATCAAGAGCAACGACAAGAAACGCGCCCGGATCAACGCGATGCGCTATTTCCTGTCGCGGTTCGAGTACGAGGGCAAAGACGAAAAGATCGTCGGGGAACCGGATCCGCTGATCGTGAAGCGCGGGCGGGACGCGGTAGGCGACTGAAGCCGGTCAGTCCAGCACGTCGGGTTCCTGCTCGACAATCAGATCCTCCAGCAGGCGGAAGTTGTTGCGCGCCATGTTCGCGCTGCCGAATTGCCGGGCGGCGAGCGTGGCTTCTTCGGCGGTCATGACGCGAGGCGTACCGGCGGCTTCGGCGAGGAGTTGCATCTGGCAGGCGCGTTCCATCGTGATGAACCACCACGCTGCCTCGCCGACGCTGCGCCCGACGGTCAGCAATCCGTGGTGGCGAAGGATCGCGGCGCGTTTCGAGCCGAGCCGGGCGGCGATGCGGACGCCTTCGTCGCGTTCGAGGACAAGGCCTTTGTATTCGTCGAAGAGCACGTGGTTTTCGTAGAACGCACAGGATTCCTGGACGATCGGGTCCAGCAGGCGGTCCAACGCCGACCACGCGCGGCCGTGGATCGTGTGCGCGTGCGCGACGGCGACGACATCCTGGCGGGCTTCGTGGATGGTCGAGTGGATCGCGAAGGCGGCCTTGTTCGTGCGCCGCGTTCCTTCGACCACTTTTCCGTTCTCGTCAAGGAGAAGCAGGTCGCTGACCTTGATCCGGGAGAAGTGCACCGCGTACGGGTTGACCCAGAACCGGTTCGGGAATTCCGGGTCCCGCGCGGTGAGGTGCCCGGCGATGCCCTCGTCGAAGCCGTACCGGGCGAACAACCGGAAGGCGACCGCGAGCTGCCGTTTGCGGTGCGTGCGTTCCGCGGCAACGGAATCCAGGTGCTCGGGCAGGGTGTCGAGGTCGAGTTCGGCTACTGGGGCGTCGGTCATCAGCATCTCCCAAATTTGCCTGTCTGGCAAATAGGGTGCCTCGGAGGCACAATGGGAGTCAAGCGATCACGACGAGGACTTCCGCGTCCGGCGCGCCGCGCAGGGTGTGGTCGGTGCTGCCGGGGAACTGCGCGGAGTCACCGGCGGTCAGGAGGTGGGTTTCGCCGGCCAGGGTCAGTTCGAGCTGGCCGCTGACGACGTGCAGCCACTCTTCGCCGCGGTGGCGGCTCGGGCGCGGCGGGACGGATTTGTTGCGCAGCGACACCAGTGTCGCCTCAAGGCCGGACGACGGCGGGGACAGATGGGTCAGGGAAGCGCCGCGAGTGCCGTACGTGACGGCGTCCTCGCGCTTGACGATCGGCGAGCCGCGTTCCTCGGAAGCGACGAGATCGGCGACGCTGACGTCCAGCGCCCGCGCGAGAACCACCAGCGTGCCAAGACTGGGCACCCGCTGGCCGCTCTCGACCCGGGACAGATAGCCGGGCGTGAGGTCCGCGGCGGCGGCGACCTTGTCCAACGTGAGGCCGCGTTCCAGGCGAAGCTCACGCAACCGTCGCGTGATCCGCTGCTCGGCTTCTTCCGCCTCCTGGCTCATGCCCCCACTGTAAGCGGCTCAGCCTTCGAGGAACTCCAGCCGGTTGCCGACCGGATCGAAGGCGTGGAACCGCCGCCTGCCGGGGATTTCCGCCGGATCGGCCCACGTCACGGACCGTCCGGAGGCTTCGATCGCGGCGGCGACAGCGTCCACATCGACCACGAAAGCCGGGTGCGCCTTCACCGCCGGCCGGAAATCCGCCTCGACGCCGACGTGCAGTTCGCCGTCCGGGCCGCCGACTCCGGGGACCCGGAACCAGCAGCCGCCGCGTGCCGCCAGCAGGGGCGGTTTCGGCAGTTCCGCCCAGCCGAGGACGCCGGTGTAGAACGCGCGTTCGTCGTCCTCCGCGCCCGCCGGGCAGGCGACCTGCACGTGATGGATCACGTCCCGGAACCTACGCCAGCTCAGCGGGTTTTGGTTCCGGGAAGGCGTAGAACCGCACCGACAGATCACGCGCCTCGTCGGACGGGCCGGCCTGGCGGGCGGCGTAGCGGTGCACCAGCTCCAGGTACTCCGCCTCGAACTCCTTCAAGTCCTTGTAGCTCAACCGCATGCCAGCGCGGCTCCCGGCGGTCCAGCCGTCGAAGGTGTCGCGACGCTCGGCGGCCCAGGCCATCAAACGCACCTCGCGGTCGTACTTCGCGTCCAGGTAGGCGGCCAGCTTCGGCCGGTCCTCCTCGGGAAAGTCCTCTGGCTTCGCTTCGTTCGTGCTCTGCGGGACGGGGTGCCAGCGGCCGTCGCGGGCGCGGCGGGCGTAGCCGGCGTGGGTGAGGGAGAGCAGCGCGGCCGGAACGTCGACCGACGGGGCCTGCTCGCGCAGTTCGGCCGACGTGGCTGGCAAGAGCCGGAGCACCTGCTGGTAGGCCGGGTTCGTGTGCACGGCGATGTCACGCATGGTCAACGGCCGCGGTCGCGCGTTCCCGGCGAGCAGAGCGCGGGCCCGCAGCATCAGGAACACGGCGATCGGCACCTCCGCGAACAGCGCGGTGCCGAGGCTGGCCCACTGGTCGGGACCGCCCCAGTCGAGGACGACGTCGAACCAGGCGTCACAGCACAGCAGCGCCGCGGTGGCGGCCAGCATCGGCACCGAGGCGCGGCTGCGCCGCATTCCGAGCAGCACGGACGCGGCGAAACACAGCACCAGGACGATGTCGAAGCCTACCCAGGCGACCCGCCACTGACTCGTGTCGAAGTGCTCGGGCAGGGTCAGCCCGAGGTAGACGGTCCACGGCACCAGGAATACCGCGATACCGGCGAGGATGGCGAGAAGCACGCGTCGGAACACCCCATCGACGTTAGCCCGACCGCTGCCGGGGAACATCCGGGAAGATCCCGGAGTTCGACCCCGAGAACGCGTCTACTGTGGACGATCGGCGGCGAGTGCCTGCCAGTGGTCGGCTTCGGCGGTGGCTCCGCGGGCGCGCAGCATCCGGGTCAGGCTCAGCATTCCCTGCACGTCGCCGGTTTCCGCGGCGACCCGGAAGCAGCGTTCGGCTTGGGCCAGGTCGCTGCTGGCCTCGGCGAGATGCCCGAGGTTGGTGAGCGCGGGGATGCTGCCGTGTTCGGCGGCCTTGCGGTACCAGGCCGCGGCCTCGCCGTCGTCGCGACGGTTGCGGGCGAGGACGCCGAGGTTGGTCATCGCCGCCGCGTCGCCCGCCTCGGCGGCTTCGAGGTACCAGCGCTCCGCCTCTTCGAGGTCGCCCCGGCGATGCAGCAGCAGCCCGAGCCGCACCTTCGCCTCGACGTGCCCGCCCTTCGCGCCACGCCGGAACCACCGCTCGGCGTCGCCCTCCCGGTTGGCCCGTTCCGCTTCCCGGCCCAGCAGACAGGTCGCCGAGAGTTCGCCCGCCTCCGCGGCGGTGCGCCACCAGTGCGCCATCTCCTCGGGTGCGCCGAGTTCTCGCAGGACGACGCCGAGGTCCAGCATCGCCGTCGAGTCGCCGTCCTCCGCGGCGCTGCGGCACCAGCCCTCGGCGTCGGAGTACCGGCCGTCTTCGACGAGCAGGTGGCCGAGCAGTCCGGCCGCCTCCGTCGCACCGGCCTGGAACGCGGCGGCGTACCAGTGCTCAGCGTCGCCTAGGCGGCCTTGGCTTTCGCAGGTGCGGGCGTATCCGAGCATCCCGTGCGGCTCGCCGGCCTGCGCGGCTTCGTGATACCAGCGGGCGGCCTCGTCGTCGGCGCCGCGCTCGGCCAGCAGGCGGGCCAGCGCGGTCATGGCTATCCGGTCACCGCCCGAGGCGGCCCGGCGATACCACTGCTCAGCCTCTTCCGCATCGCCGCGTTCGCGCAGGTCAGCAGCGACGCGCGTCATCGCGACGACGTTGCCGCCCTCCGCCGCCTTCCGGCGCAGGTAGTCGTCGACGCGTGTGTTCCACTTCCGCAGCCGCCCGGGCATCTCGGACCCGCTCCTTTCCGGCCCCCACTGAAGACAGTCGTTCCAAGCGGCGCGGACGTGACACCTTCGCGAGCGTTATCCACCCCCGCTGATCTGCGCTTTTTCGTTGGCGGGCAACAACTGGTCCGACGTGGTCCGTGCCACGGTCTCGCCGCTGCCGAGAGTGTCTGCGCGATTACCGGCCCGATGACAGGCATACTCCGGCTCCCCGAACTCCCCGCCCGAGAGGATTCCGCGCACCATGGCCCGGCCGTTCCCCACCAAGCGCACCGTGCTGCTCGCGGTCGTGCTCCTCATCGCTGTCGCCGGGTTTTGGTACGGCCAGCGCGAAGTCGGCGACACCCAGTCCGAGGCCGCGCCGGCGTCCGCCGCGGACGCGACCAAACAGCTGTCCGAGCTGAAGATCGGGGCGCGCGGCACTATGACCGGTTATTCGCGCGACAAGTTCAAGCACTGGGACAGCCAGGGCGACAGCTGCGACACCCGCGAGACCGTCCTCAAGCGCGCGGGCAAGGACGTCAAGGCGGGCAGCGACTGCAAGCCGACGTCGGGCACGTGGCTCAGCGTGTACGACGGCCAGACCTGGACCAAGGCGACTCAGCTCGACATCGACCACATGGTCCCGCTCGGCCAGGCCTGGGTGAGCGGTGCGCGCGACTGGACGCAGGAGAAGCGCGAGCAGTTCGCGAACGACCTCACGCGCCCGCAGCTGTTCGCCGTGACGGCCAGCGTGAACCGGCAGAAGAGCGACAAGGCACCGGACGAGTGGAAGCCGCCGCTGGTGTCGTTCTGGTGCACCTACGCGACCGACTGGGTCACGGTGAAGCACTACTACGGACTGACGATCACGGACATGGAGAAGAACGCGCTGCAGGACATGCTGAAGCGCTGCTGACCGCCTCGTGAGTGTTTATGCCGGTTAGGGCGCACCGCGTTCCGGCTGCCTGCGTGCGGGCTCAAGCACCCCAATGCCACATTGGGTGCGTCGGACGCACCCAATGTGGCATTCGGTGCGTCACATGCACCCAATGCCACATTGGGGCGCACTATCGCCTCTCGACCCGAACAGCCGGAGGTTCCCGCCTCGTGAGTGGCGATGCCGGTTAGAACCGGCATAAACACTCACGAGACGTGACAAGCTGGGCGGCATGGCGACATTCGCACTGATCCACGGGGGCGGCGGCAGCGGCTGGGACTGGCATCTGGTCGCCGCCCGGCTCAAAGCGGCCGGACACGACGTCGTGGCCCCGGACCTGCCCATCGAGAACCCGAAGGCCACGTTCGCCGACTTCGCCGACACCGTCGTCGCGGCCCTCGGCGACGCCAAGGACGTTGTCGTGGTCGGCCATTCCTACGGCGGGTTCACCGCGCCGCTCGTGGCGGAGCGGGTCAACGCGCGGCTTCTCGTGTTCCTGGCCGGGATGGTGCCCGCCCCGGGCGAGGCTCCGGGAGAGTGGTGGGGCAACGTCGGCTTCGAATCGGCCGAGGGCTTGAGCACCGTCGAGCAGTTCATGGCGGACCTCCCGGCCGAGCTGGCGGAGGAGAACGAGCGCCGCGGCCGGGATCAGAACAGTGCCGAGTACAGCCTTCCGTGGCCGGGCGAGCGGATGCCGGACGTGCCAACGAAGGTGCTGCTCTTCCGCGACGACCGGTTCTTCTCCGCCGACCTGCTGCGCCGGGTCGCGCGCGAGCGGCTGGGGCTGGACGCGGACGAAATGGCGGGTTCCCATCTCGCGATGCTGAGCCGTCCGGACGAACTGGCTGACCGCCTAATGGCCTATTACTCGGCAGTGGCTGGCTAACCAGGCGTTGTCCCAGTTGCGACATGTCGCAACGGCGACACCGAGAGGTAGTGACGTGAACCCCGGCTCGCCCCGAATCTTGTGCGATGACGTGGAGATCACGAGCCATCACTCTCGGCTGCACGGGCGCACTGGTCGCGGCACTCGGCCACGCGGCGCCCGCGGCCGCCGAGCCTGCGAGCGGTTCACCGGCGCCTAGTCCCGGTGAGCGGCACACGGTCACTTTGCTCACCGGTGACGTCGTGCGAGTCGAAAGCGTCCAAGGCGGCAGGCAGATCGCGACGGTCCGGCCGGGCAAGGGGCGGGAGAACATCCGCTTCACCCAGTCCGAAGTGGACGGCAAGCTGCTGGTCATCCCGGCCGACGCCGTGTCGCTCGTGGCGGACAAACGCCTCGACAAAGCCCTGTTCAACGTCACCGACCTGATCGCGCAGGGCTATGCGGACGAGTCGAGCCCGACGGTGCCGATGATCGCGCACTACTCCAAGGGCGTCTCGATCGCTTCCGCGCCAACGCTTGCCGCCACCACACAGGGTGCCGAACTGCCCAGCGTGAACGGCCGCGCGGTGCGTGAAGACAAGAAACGCGCCAGCGAATTCTGGCAGTCCTTCACCGGTCCGCACGCGGCTTCCGGCGCGGTGGAACGGATCACGCTGGACCGCAAGGTGCACGCGTCGCTCGACCGCAGTGTCCCGCAGATCGGGGCACCGGAGGCGTGGGCGGCCGGATTCGACGGATCCGGCGTCGCCGTCGCCGTGCTCGACACCGGCTACGACCCGAACCATCCGGACCTCGCGGGCAAGGTCGCGAAGTCGGCTAACTTCTCGACCAGCCCTGATGTCGTCGACCGGTTCGGCCACGGCACGCACGTCGCGGCGACCATCGCCGGCAGCGGCGCGGCCGCGGGCGGCACGCGCAAGGGCGCTGCACCCGGCGCGAAGCTGTACGTCGGCAAGGTGCTCGGCGACGACGGCACCGCCTCGTCTTCCGAAGTCCTGCAAGGGATGGAGTGGGCCGCGACGTCCGGTGCCAAGGTGATCAACATGAGCCTCGGCGGCGACCCGACCGACGGCACGGATGATCTCAGCGTCGGCCTCAACGAACTGACTGCCCGCACTGGCGCGCTGTTCGTGGTCGCCGCGGGCAACGACGGCCAGAACGGCGCGTCGACCATCGGCTCGCCCGGCACGGCGGATTCCGCGCTGACCGTCGGCGCGGTGGACCGCAAGGACGAGCTGGCCCCGTTCTCCAGCATGGGTCCGCGCCAGGGCGACCAGGCCGTGAAGCCGGACATCACCGCGCCCGGCGTGGGAATTGTCGCCGCCCGCGCGGCCGGCACCTCGATGGGCGAAGTGGTGGACCAGTACTACACCGCGGCGTCCGGCACGTCGATGGCGACGCCGCATGTCGCTGGTGCGGCGGCGATCCTGTCACAGCGCTATCCACAATGGACCGCGCAGCAGCTTAAGGACGGTTTGGCCAGTACGTCGAAGCCCTCTGCGGGGCTCAACGCCTTCCAGCAGGGCGGCGGGCGCGTGGACGTTGCGGCAGCAGCGGTGCGTCCCGGAGTTTTCGCGACCGGCACGCTGAACCTCGGCCCGGTCACCAAGGACAGCGGCCCGGTGCGTAAGGAAATCGCTTACACCAACACGACTTCCGCGCCGGTCACCATCACCCCGAAGCTCGACCTGCGCCGTGGTGACGGTGCCACGCCGGGCGACGCGGTGAAACTGGATAAGTCCACTGTGGAGGTTCCGGCCAACGGGACCGCGACGGTGGCGATCACCGTCGACTCGGCCGCTCTGGTGCCCGGCAACTACACCGGCAGCGTTCTCGTCGGCGCGGTGCACACGACGGTCGGCCTGGTGAAGGAACCGCCAAAGCACAAGGTGACCGTCACCGGCATCGGCCGCGACGGCAAGGCTTACCCGATGGACATCCAGATCTTCGGCGACGACATGCGGTACGACATCGTCCGGGACGTCTTCAGCGACCGCCCGTTCGTCACCGAACTTCCGGAGGGCACCTACTACGCTCGCGCGATGTTCCACACCGGGGTGGCTCCGGACGAGGAACTCGCGATCGTGCTCAAACCCGAGTTCTCCCTCACCGGCGACCTGAACCTGGTGATGGACGCGCGGACCGCGGTGCCGGTGGAGATCAAGACACCGCGGCCGTCGACGCTGGAAAACATCATCAGCAGCTACGCGCACCGCGAATTCGGTTCGCGCAAGATCTCGAACTACGTCATGGAATTCCCCGGCGTCCGGCACATCTACGTGACGCCGACGGAGAAGGTCAAGAACGGATCGTTCGAATTCGGCACCCGGTGGCAGCTCACCGCGCCGATGCTGACCGCGACCACGTTGCCGTGGCTCGGTATCAAGACCGAGCTGTTCTACTACGCTTCGTCTCCGGCGATTTCCGGGTTCAAGTGGCTCGGCGTCGTACCGGTCGCCGCCGACAAGCCGGAGCAATTCGCCAAGGCGCGCGGGAAAATCGCATTGGTGACCCCCGCGAAGGAAGGCACCAATCCGGATACCGCGGCGAAACAGGCCGCCGCCGCGGGTGCCGCGATGGTGATAGTCGTCAGCATGCCCGGCGAGCACACCTACGGTCACTGGCAGCCGCGCGGCGACCGCCTGCCGATTCCCTCCACGCTGATCACGAACGAACAGGGCATGAAGCTGGCCGACCGGGCGAAACTCGGTTTCGCGAGCATGTTCTTGCAGGGCACGCCGGTGAGCCCGTACCTGTACGACATCATGCAGGTGACGCACGACCAGATCCCGCAGAAGATCGTCTACCAGGTCAGCGAGCGCAACAGCGCGACTGTCACCGCGAATTACCGGGCGACCGGCAAGGACGAGTGGCTGTCCGAACAGCGTTTCGGTTGGCGGCCATGGGAAAAGACCGCGATCAACCAGTACCAGCGGTACGCGCACACCGGAACGGCCCGCGAGGAGATCGTTTCGACGGACGAGACGATCTGGCAGCACCGGGTCAACAACAAGCTGAGCTGGGACACTTTCCAGCCGCTCGCGGTCGGCATGCTCGAACAGCCGCATACGTTCAAAGCCGGGCAGCGGGCGACGGAAAACTGGTACGCGCCCGTGGTCCGGCCGGCGATTCCGCGCGGTGCGGGACTGGAAACGTCGCGCACCGGCGACACTTTCGCCTTCCGCATCCCGGAGTTCGCCGATCCGGAAACGTCGCACTACGCGTTTTCCGAATCGGGCTGGGACGACGTGCCGGACCAGGTGAGCGCGAAACTTTACCAGGACGGCAAACTCGTCCAGGAAGGACCGGCGGCGTGGGGCAAGTTCCCCGCTTCGGCGGACCCGGCGAAGTACCGGCTCGACCTGTCGCTGACCAAGTCCACTCCGGACTGGTCGTACGGCACGCACACCGAAACGTCGTGGACCTTCGGGTCGAAGCGGCCCGCCCAAGGCAAAACGGACCTGCTTCCGTTGCTGCAGGTGGATTACGGCGTGCAGACCGACCTGACGCAGAAGGCGCGCGCCGGGCGTTCGCTGCCGGTCGAGTTCACCGTCCGCAACCAGGACGGCTTGGCCGCGCCGAAGAATCCGCAGCTGACCGTCGAAGTGTCCTATGACGACGGTCGCACGTGGACGAACGTCAAGCGGATGGACAACGTCGGCGGCGGCCGCTTCCGCGCCGTGGTCGACCATCCGCGGCTGGACCGGACCAACGGCTTCGTCTCGCTGCGCGTGCACGGATCCGACGGCGACGGGAATTCGGTGCAGCAGACGGTAATCCGGGCCTACGGGCTCTCCTGAGAAAGAGGCAGCCGGATAACCCTCGCGGTTATCCGGCTGCCGCAGGCTCGTCGAGCCAGCCCTGCCTGCT
Organism: Amycolatopsis sp. NPDC054798; assembly: GCF_053611505.1. NCBI lineage: Bacteria > Bacillati > Actinomycetota > Actinomycetes > Pseudonocardiales > Pseudonocardiaceae > Amycolatopsis > Amycolatopsis sp. NPDC054798. Next base: position 68,490 of record NZ_JBSHAM010000008.1, read on the forward strand.
GACCTCCCACGCCAGCTGCATCCGGGTCTGCACGTTCATCCGGGACATCAGGTCGTGGATCCGCCGCTGCACGGTCCGCTGGCTCACCGCGAGCCGGGTCGCGATCGCCTTGTCGGTGACCCCCGCGACCAGCAACGACAGCAGATGCCGCTCGTCCCGGTCCGGTCCTCCGGTGCCGCCCGGCGTTCGTTCGGCGTCCTGCGGCGTCCCGTCCGCGCGCAACGGCCACGCGCGTTCCCAGTAGCTCTCGAACAACGCGATCAACGCGGCCAGCAGGCTGCTTTCGCGGATCAGCGCGGCGGTCGGTTCGCCGGAGCCGTCGAGGTTCTGCACCAGCGGGCACAACGCGATGGTGCCGTCGGCGATCGCCAGCCGCACCGGGACCACGGTGGACGACCGCGCCTCCTCGCCGTGCCGGATCCCGTGCGCGACGTTCTCGATCATGCCGGGCTGTTCCAGCATCGCCCGTTCGTAGACGACCCGGTACCGCACGCCGCGAGCGAGCGCGTCGTACTCGTCGGCGTTCTCGCCGGAGGCCATCGCGATGTGCCCGGCCCGGCAGAACCACAGCAACTCGTGCCGGGCGCCGACCTGGATGTTCGTCAGCTGCTGCCGGATCGCCGCGCTGCCGGTGATCACCTCGACCAGCTGTGTCGCGTCCCGGCGCCGCGCACCACCCCGGTACTCCTCGGCCATCCGGCTCACCGCGGCGCGCGCCCACTCCAGGGATTCCTGCCCGCGCATCAGCAACGGCCCGAACGCGACGTCCGGCGGCGAAGGCGCGTACCGCGGCTCGTCCCCGGCGACCAGGCTGACCAGACCCTTTGAGTGCAGCGAACGCAGGATCGCCGACACCTGTGCCGCGCTGAGCCCCAACTGCTCGGCCACCTGCCGCGGTCCGGCGTCGAACATCCCGACGAGGAGCCGGTAGACCCGCTCCTCGTCCCCGGTCACCCCGATTGCGTCCAGCATTCGGCGAGCGTAAGGCACCGGCAACGGGAGCGAACGAGACAAAACCGGACAGCGCCGTCCGGGGACCCGTCCCGGCGAACCGGACTACAACCGGGCCTCGGCATCCCCGATCGAGAGGCTCGACGATGACCGACGATCGCCACTCCGCGACCTCCCCCGACCCGGATGACCAGGCCTTCACCGGCGAACACCCGGCCGGTCAGCACGCGCGGCCGAACGCGGCCCGGCATCCCCTGCTGTGGCTCGGACTGGCGTGCGCGGCGGTATTCGTCACCGGAATCGTGTTCTTCCTGCTGCCGGTCACTGCCCTTTATTACCTCGACGGCAACGGAAACCCCACTGCCGTCCGGACGATCTACGGAACGCGAAGCGACCAGATGCTGGGACTACCCGCGAACAGGTTCGGCGAGGGCGACCCGCCGAACGACACCACGAGCGTCCGGATCGCCTGCGGCACCGCGCTCAGCACTCCGGAGAGCTGGCTGATCACCGAGGCGCACGGAGCCGAAGGCTGTGCGATGGCCGAACGGCCGCGCCTGATCGTGGGCTGGCTCGGCATCGGACTGGGAGTGCTCGGCGCGGCCGGGCTCGTGGTGGCGGGCAACCGTCAGCTGAGGGCGAACGCCGCCCAGACGCACTTCCCGCCATCGGCGGGGTCGTAGCCCCAGCGCCGGGACAGCGCGCGCACCAGCTGGAGGCCCCGGCTGCGCGCCGCGGACGGGGCGACCGGTTCCTTCAATTTCGGAGCGGAGGCAGAGGTGTCGAACACCCGCACCATCAGTTCGCCGTGCTCGAGCCGGAGTTCGAGCCGGTCCGGCCGGTCGCCGTGCTCGAAGGCGTTGGTGACCAGCTCAGAGGTCGCCAGCAGCACGTCGTCGCGCAGCTGGGCGGGAACGTCGAGTTCGGCGAGCGCGGCGCGGACCTGTGCCCGCGCGATGGCGGGGGCGGTGACGTCGTCCGGGAGCTCCAGGCGCACAGTGGCGGCGGCCGCCCCCGTGCTCCTGGTTGGCATCCTCGACGTCGTCATGGCTTCCGCACCTCCCGACCGCTGTGCTCGCATATGGTGTTTACCCAACTCGGGCGAAGGCGAATCAGGTGCCCTCGGTGATGTCTGTCTCGGCCAGTCCGGTACGGAGCTTTTTCAGCGTCGCGGCGAGCAGCCGCGACACCTGCATCTGGGAAACCCCGACGCGGCGCGCGATGTCCGACTGGCTCATCCCGGACCCGAAGCGCAACGCCACGATCTTGCGCTCGCGCTCGGGAAGGCTGTCCAGCATCGGCCGCAGCGCCTCGCGCAGTTCGGCCTGGCCGAGGTTCGCGTCCGGCGCGCCGAAGCGGGTGTGCGCGGAGTTCTCCAGCAGATTGTCCAGCGAGGCCCCGTAACGGCCCTGTCCCGCCCGCAGGCCCTCGTAGACGTCCTCGATCGGCACGCCGAGATGGCGAGCGATCTCACTCGGCTTCGGCGCGCGGGAAAGCCGCACGGTCAGTTCTTCCCGTGCGGCCGAGATCGTCGCGTTGAGTTCCTTGAGCCGTCTCGGCACCCGGACCGACCAGCTGTTGTCGCGGAAATGGTGGCGCAGCTCACCAGAGATCGTCGGCACCGCGAAGGCCAGGAAATCGGTGCCCTGCGCGGGGTCGTAGCGGTCCACCGCGTGGATCAGGCCGACGGTCGCGATCTGCACCAGGTCGTCCATCGCCTCGTCGCGGTTGCGGAATTTCCGGGCGAGGTTGCGCGCCAGTTCGAGATGCTCGCGCACCAGCCGGTCCCGGATCTCCTCGCGGCGGGGCGAATGCTCGGGCAGCTCGGTCAGCTCGTGGAACAGTGCTGCCACGTCGGTGGGCTTGTCGCCGCCGGCGGGGTTCGTCACGAGCTGGCCGCCTCACTCTCCCGGACCAGTTGCACCCGGGAGAGGTACCGGCCGTTGGCCGGGGTTACGGTGCGCCGCGCCGACGTCGCGAGCGCGGTCAGCAGCTGCCAGGACAGACCGGTCTCGTCGCCGTGGTCGGCGCGATCCGAGACAACCGACACAGTGACCTCGATCCGGCCCTCCAGCCAGGAGAACACGCAGGTCAGCTTGCCGTCGGCGGCCGAGGGCAGCAGCATCGAACAGGCCTCGTCCACGGCCATCCGCAGATCCTCGACCGCGTCCAGGTCGAAGTCCTGGCGCATGGCGATGTCGGCGACGATGGTGCGCAGAGTGGGCACCACGTGCGGGATAGCCGCCGTTCGCACCTCGATGAGCTGTGCGTCCTCGCGCTCGAGCGGGGCGTTCTCCTCCACGTGCTGTCCTCTCTCTGGCGTGCCACGCCAGTCTTTCGTGCCCGATCTGCCACATGCCCGGGTGATGAGCAAACCAAACCCGCGTTTGACCGCCGCGACCGGCGGGCATGTAGCCGTCGAGTGTGCTGATCCCGGGAAAGGTGGGGACGACATGGCTGACGTGAGCCGACTGCCCAACGTGGTGGCCGAGGAGTGGGAGTGGCAGCTTCAAGGCTCGTGCCGCGGAGCGGACAGCAGCCTGTTCTTCCATACCGACAATGAGCGCGGCTCCGCGCGAGAGCGCCGCGAGTCCCGTGCCAAGGCGATCTGCCAAACCTGCCCGGTGCTGGCCCAGTGCCGCAAGCACGCGATGACCGTCGAAGAGCCGTACGGAATCTGGGGCGGGCTCGGCGAGATCGAGCGCCGCGAGCTGTTCATGCGCGAACGGCGAGCGAAGCGCAAGACAGTGTCCGCCTGAGCTGACCGCCCCCAGAGACCCGCGCGCCCACCTGCGGCGCGCGGGGTGCTGTGTGTCCGCCGGTCGCCCGCGCGCCAAGGTGTAGCCGTGTGCCGACGCGGCGGCAGTCACCCACTGGGTTAGGGTTGAGTCTCCAGATGCTTGGGACCGTGACACGGTTGCCTCTTGAGACAACAGGCGCGTACCGGCGCAGGAGCAGCGCCTGACGAGGAGAAACTGCATGCCCGCAGCCGACCAGAACGCCACTCCGCCCGGATTCGGCATCACGCTGGACACCGCGGCCGCTGAGCCGAGGGTAGTGGTCACGGGTGAGCTAGATCTGCTCACCAGCCCGCAGCTGCAGGAAGCTCTTGCCGGATTGATCGCGGACAAGAATTCCCGCCGCGTGGTGGCCGACCTCACCGGGGTGACCTTCTTCGACTCTTCGGCGCTGAACGTCGTCCTGCACGCCCAGCGGCAGGCCGGGGAGCAGGACGTCGAACTCGAGGTCGTGCCGAGCCCGGCGGTCAGCCGGGTGATCGAGCTCACCGGCGTGGCCGAACACCTGAGCGTGTCGGAGGAACCCCCGGCCTGATCTCCCGATACGGTCGCGCGGACTGAAATGGCCCGCGACCTGGGGGACAACCATCATGATGGGGCGCACGCACGCCCTGACCGGCTGGTGCGCGGGGCTCGCCCTGGCACCCGCGGTCGGCGTCGGCTCGGTGCACCAGGCAGTGGTCTTCGCGGCCACCACGGCCGGGTTCGCGCTGCTGCCGGACCTGGACCACCCCAGCGCCAGCGCGACCCGCCTGTTCGGCTGGCTGACCGGCGGCCTGTCCTGGCTGCTGCGCCGGGTGTCCGCGGCTGTGTACGCCCTGACGAAGGGCCCGCGCGACGAGAAGGTGACCGGCACGCACCGGCACCTCTCGCACACCCTGCTCTTCGCTGTCGCCCTCGGCGCGGCCACGTCCGTCGGCTGTACCGCTGGCGGGGCTTGGGCCGTGCTGGGCGTGTTGTTGTTCGGATTGCTGCTCGCCGTCGCCGCGCTAGGCGACTGGCTGCTGCTGCCCTACGGCGGCGCGGTGGTCTGGTGGTACTTCACCGCGCCGGACGACCGAGTGGCCCAGCTGGCGGACATCTCCGGCTGGCTTGGGGTGGCCGTCGCGGCCGGCTGTTTCGTGCATTGCCTCGGCGATTCGCTGACCCGGTCGGGCTGCCCGTTCTTGTTCCCGCTGCCGATCGCGGGGGAGACCTGGTACGAGATCCGCCCGCCGAAACCGCTGCGGCTGCACACCGGGAAGAAGGTGGAGACGCGGCTGGTGTTCCCGGTGTTCGCGCTGGCAGGGGTGTTGCTGGTGCCGGGGGTGTGGGATTGGACGGTGGCCACGGTGGAGCATTTGTTCACTCCGGCGGCTTCGCAGACCGCGACGCAGTAGCCCGCGACGCCAGAGTCCCGCTCGGCTTTGCCCAGTTGCGCGAAACACCGGGCGACATCGACGAGGAACCGGGCACGTCGTTCGGCATCGGGGAGCGCCGAAAACCGAGCCGAGCAGTCTCTGCGCTTAAGGGGTCGTTCGCGGCGTCCGCCGCGCGAAGGGCCCGGTCGGCGGAGACCCATTCCAGGCCACTGGCCTCCAGCTGCGGCAGGGGCGGGAAGCGTTGGCGGACATGGCAATCGGGCTGGCGAAGGTCTGACGCCGCTCAGGCCGGTTTCGCGAACACCGGAGGCCCGGAGTAGTCCCGGGAGTGCACGATCCGCCCGTCCCGCACCGTCAGCACCATCGCGTACGTCGACACGTACGGCTTGCCCTCGTACTCCCCGTGCAGGTCGTACTCCGCCACCAGCACCTCCGGATCGGCGGTCTCGTGCACGACCACCCGGTCCGCCTTGGTGATCCGACGGCGCTCGCCTGCCTCGTGAAAGCGTTTGCGCAACTCCTCGCGGTCGCGCGTCACCTTCGGCACCCCGGCAGGCGCGAACGGGATTTCGATCACGACGTCCTCGGAGTACAGGTCGGCGAGATCGTCCCAGCGGTTGTCGACGGCCGCGTCGAGGAAACGCTGGAACACCTCCTTCGTCCCCATCAACGTGCTTGCCGCGCCGTGGTTCGGATAGTCGCGGTACCGCGTGATCTCGCCGTCTCGCACGGTCAGCAGCCCGGCGGACGACGGGAGCCGGTAACTGTGTCCGGTGTGCGGATTCCGCCCCTCGGCGACGAGTTCGACGGCGAATCCGTCCGCGGTTTCGGTGGTGGTGACCTCGACTTTCTCCAGGCCGATCCGGGCCGCGACGGCGCTGCCCGCGCCGAGCGTGGCCAGTACGGCGTCCCGGCCGGTCGAGCGGTGGCCGGCGAACGGGATTTCGTAGACGGCGTCCTCGGCGAGAACGTCGGCGAGCGGTGCGGCGTCGATCGCGCTCAACGCGTTCGCGACGATCTCGGCCACTTCGGACACGGTGCGGGGCATCGGAAAACCTCATTCGGGAAGACGGGCGGATAATCGGAACGGGTCACCCGCTTAAGAAGATACGGAGTTTGCACTCCGTTTGTCAACGACGGCCTGGAGATCTGAGACACGGTCAGAAGCGGCGGAGATCGTTCCAGGGAAGAATCGGACGACCGCACCACTTTGAGAGCAGAGGAGATTGCTGGTGGAGAAGCCTGCGCTCCGCGCCGACGCGCGGCGGAACCGCGCCCGCGTGCTGGCCGCCGCCGAGGCGGCCTTCGCCGTCGACGGGCTCTCTGTGCCGCTTGACGACATCGCGCGGCTGGCCGGCGTCGGCGCGGGTACGGTCTACCGGCATTTTCCCAGCAAGGAAGCGCTGTTCCAGGCGGTCGTCGTGGAGCGGCTGGAGCAGTACGGGGTCGAGGCGCAGGAGTTGATCGACTCCGACGCGCCGGGCGAAGCGTTCTACGACTACTTCACGCGCGTCATCGAGCAGGCGTCGCGTAACCGGGCGATCTGCGAAGCGCTTGGCGAGACAAGCGGTTCTGCGTACAAAGCCGAAGCGGCGGAGCGGTTTCGCGTGAACCTCACCGCGCTTCTGGAACGCGCGCAAGCCGCAGGCGCGGTACGCACGGACATCGACGGCGAAGACCTGCGCGCGCTCATCGTTGGCGCGCTAGCCGTGGAGCGGTTTACGACCGACAGTCGGCATCTCGTGCGCGTACTGCTCGACGGTCTGCGGAAGGTCTAGTCCGGAAGGTCGCGCATCGTGCGAAGCGGCGAAGCGAGCAGGATCGCCGACGACGCAAGGATTCCGATCCCGCAGACGTACAGTGTGACCCGGGTTGTCGTGAATTCGGCGATGAAGCCGCCGATCAGGCTGCCGAGCGGGGTCACTCCAAAGACAACCGTCTGCGACACCGACGACACGCGCCCAAGCAGCTCCCGCGGCGTGATGGCTTGCTGGAAACTCGTCTCGAACACGCTGAGCACGATGATTCCGAAGCTCGATCCGAAGCCGCCAGCGACCCACCAGGCGAGGCCCCACCCTGGCGTCGCGAAAGCGTTGAGCAGGAACGAAACGCTGTACACGGCGGTGCCGAGATACAACGCCCGCGCGGCACCGAAGCGAGCGCCGAGCGGGCGCGCGACGCCGCTCGCGAGCAGTGCGCCGACCAGTGAGATCGTGCCGAGCAAGCCGATCATGAACGGTTCGAGGTGCAGGTCGCGAACCGAGAACACCATCGACACCGCCATGAACATCGACTGGAACAGGCTCGAAGCGGCGCTGTGCAGGGCGATCGCCCGCAGGATCGGGTTGTGCAGCACCGTCCGCAATCCTTCGCCGATTTCGCGGCGAAGGTTCCGCTCAGCGGGCTCGGGCCGTACGTCGGGCGTGCGGATGCGGCGCAGCCACGCGGCCGACCAGAGGTAGGTCAGCGCGTCGACCGCCATCGCGCCGGCATTGCCGATGAACTGCACGATCAGCCCGCCGAGGCCAGGGCCGGCGATCGCGGCGACGGACAGGTTCGTCTGCAGCCGGGCGTTCGCCTCGGGCAGTTGGCCGCGCTCGACGAGATGCGGCAGGTACGTCGAGTGCGCGACGTTGAAGAACACGGTGAACGCGCCGGTCAGCAGCACCACGACGTACAGATGGCCCAGCGTCAGCGACCCGAACACCGAGGCGAGCGGGATCGAGCCGATGAGCAGCGCGCGGCCGAGGTCGGCGGTGATCAGCACCGGCCGGTTGCGCATCCGGTCGCACCACGCGCCCACCTGCAGGCCGATCAGCAGGTACGGCAGCGTGCTCAGCGTCCGCAGCAGCGAAACCTCGACCACGGACGCAGCGAGCGTCGTGGTGGCCAGCAGCGGGATCACCATGAAGTCGATGCGGTTGCCGACCTGGCTGAGCCCGTCGGCAAGCCAAAGCCGCCGGAAGTCCGGCGTGCGAAGAATCCCCCTCATAAGGGTAGTGTTATATAAGTTGAGTCGGTATATATCAAGTTGCACAGTCCGTAACGACGCCTATGATCAACGCGACGAGACCCTCGTAGCCGAGTGACCGTGCGGCGAGGAGGTGCCGAATGTCGGACACCGCTCCCACCTGGGGTTATGTCGTCGTGACCGGGCTGGCCGGGCTTGCTGGCGGGCTGCTCGTGGCCGCGCTGCTGGTCGCCGGTCGCACTCCGCGTCCGGCCGGAGAGTCGTCGTCCACCCCGCCGCCGGTACAGCAGGTGACGGTCACGGTGACCGGCCTCCCTCTGCCGCCGATCACCGTGACCCAGCGCCCGCAGGCGCCCCCGGCTCCGCCGCCGCGCACCACCACCGCCACGGTGTCGGTCACCCCGGCGCCGCCGAACCCGCCGGCACCCCCGCCGACGTCGCTAGGCCCGACCACCGGGTTCTTCCGCGGCGACGAACGCTGACGTCAGCCGACGTCGCGGCGGCGCCAGCCGGTCAGACCGGCCGCGAGCACGACCGCCGAGACCGCCAGCAGCACGACCAGCGGCACCGCGGTGAACACCGCGCCGGGCACCTTCGGCGGATGCTGGAACGGCGAAACGTCCAGCAGTGCCTGCGGAGCGTTGACGACCGGCCCGAACATGCTGATCAGCAACGCCAGCGCCGCCACGCCCCAAGCGGCGGTCGCCAGTTTCGGCAGCAGCCCGAAGATCAGCGCCGCCACCGCGACGATCACCCACGCCGCCGGGACCTGCACCGCGACAGCCGCGACCATGTTCCCGACCGAGCGCCCGACGTCACCGCCGCGCAGCCCGTTCGACAGTCCGAGCAGCAGGCCCCCGACGAGCACGAGCAACGCGCTGCCGAGGAAGGCGAACACCAGGTGGCTCGCGGCCCAGCGCAGCCGTCCGACGCGGGTGGCCAGCAGCGGTTCGAGGCGGATCGCGGTTTCTTCGGTGCGCATCCGCAGCGTCGCCTGCACGCCGTAGAGGGAAGCGAGCATCGCGAACAGGCTCACCATCGTCGCGAGGAAAGCGTCGACCAGTCCGTGCGATCCGCCGAGCCGTTCGAAGATCTGCCTGCTCTGCTCGGTGCCGCCGACCAGGCCGGAGATGCCCTGCGCGATCGTCCCGAACAACGCGCCGCCGACCGCGAGCCCGATCAGCCAGCCGAACAACGGACCCCGCTGCAGCCGCCAGGCCAGCGAGAACGGCGAGCGCAGCGACGGTGCGGCCTCGCTGGGGCCGAGCCGCGGCGGAAGCAGGCCGACACCGACGTCGCGACGCGGCAGCAGTGCGTAGGCCACGGCAAACAGCACGAGTGCGGTCGCGACGGGCAAAACCAGTACCCACCAACGTTCTTCGGCGAACGGCCGGATCTGCTGTGCCCAGCCGAGCGGTGACAGCCACGACAGCCAATGCGCGTCGGTGGTGGAATCACCCGCGCCACGCAACAGAAACGCGACGCCGAGCACGGCCGTGCCGATGCCGTTCGCAGTGCGCGAGTACTCACCGAGCTGCGCGGCAACCGCGGCGACGCCGGTAAAAACCAGGCCCGCGAGCGCGGTGCTGGCGCCGAGCGCGACGGAACCCGCTGCGGGAACCTTCGAAGCCAGCGTGATCGCTTGCAGCACACCGATCAGCACGCTCGCCCCGCCGGTCACCGCGAGCGCGGCGGTGAGCGGTGCGTAACGACCGACCACAGTGGACGCCAGCAGTTCGGCACGGCCGGTGTCCTCCTCCGCGCGGGTGTGCCGGGTGAGCGTGAAGACCGCCATCAAACCGGTCAGCAGCGCCAAAAATCCGCCCATTCGCCAGGCGATGAATCCGCCTGCCGTGCCGAGATTGAACGCCGGGCCGTAAAGCAGCGCGAACGACGGGTTCGCGGCGGCCGACGCGACGAGCCCGGCGCGGCTCGCGGCGGTCGGATAGAACTGGTCGTAACTGCTGATCGTGGCCACCGGAATGAGGCTGAGCAGGACGATCCAGATCGGCAGGATGATCCGGTCGCGGCGCAGCGCGAGCCGGATGAGCGGTCCGGTGCCGTTGAGCGCGCCGGTCATTTCCCTGCCTCAAGTTCGTCCGCGTAGTGGCGCAGGAACAGTTCTTCGAGCGTCGGCGGCCGGCTCTCCAGGCTGCGCACGCCGATCTCGGTCATCTGGCGCAGCGCGTCCTCGAGCGAGCGCGTCTCGACGTCGAAGCGGACGCGGTTGCCTTCGACCTTGAGGTCGTGCACGTCGGAGAGCCTGGCCAGGCCGTTCGGCGGTCCGCACAGCTCCGCGGTGATCGAGGTGCGGGTGAGATGGCGCAGTTCGGCGAGTGTGCCGGACTCGACCGTGCGCCCGTTGCGGATGATGCTCACCTTGTCGCACAAGGCTTCCACCTCGGCGAGGATGTGGCTGGACAGCAGCACGGTGCGGCCCTGCGCGCGTTCCTCCTGGATGACCTCCTGGAAAGTGGCCTCCATCAACGGGTCGAGGCCCGAGGTCGGCTCGTCGAGCAGCAGCAAGTCCACAGTGGACGCGAGCGCGGCGACGATGGCGACTTTCTGCCGGTTGCCCTTCGAGTACGTGCGGCCTTTTTTGCGCGGGTCGAGGTCGAAGCGCTCGACAAGTTCCTCGCGGCGCTTCTGGTCGAGCCCTCCGCGCAGCCTGCCGAGGAGGTCGATGACCTCGCCGCCGGACAGGTTGGGCCAGAGATTGACGTCGCCGGGCACGTAGGCGAGCCGGTGATGCAGGCTCGCCGCGTCGCGCCACGGGTCGCCGCCGAGCAGCCGGACGTCGCCGGCGTCGGCGCGCAGCAGTCCGAGCAGCACCCGGATCGTGGTGGACTTCCCGGCGCCGTTCGGACCGAGGAATCCGTGTACTTCCCCCGCGGGAACCTGAAGATCAAGGCCGTCGAGGGCCTTTACCCGGCCAAATGCCTTGTGCAGGCCGGAGATCGCGATGGCGTTTCCCATGATGCGGAAGCTACACTCTTTTCATGAAGTTGTGAAGTTAAGAAAACGTCTGGACCGAGTGATCATCCGGGCGACCGTGGGAGAGGATGGACGGATGACGACGCCTGAGACGAAGAGGGACGAGGACGCCGTCCGCCGCTACGTCGAGAGCCTCGGGCTGGTGATGTCCGAGATCGGCATGCAACGCATGTCCGCGCGGGTTTTCGCGGCACTGATGACGACGGACTCCGGCCGGCTGACCGCCGCCGAACTGGCCGAACAGCTGTCGGTGAGCCCGGCCGCGATCTCCGGCGCGGTGCGGTACCTGGACCAGGTCGGCATGGTGCGGAAGGTTCGCGAACCCGGCGAGCGCCGCGACCACTACGAGCTCTACGACGACCTCTGGTACGCGACCTTCCTCAAGCGCGACCGGTTCTTGATCATGTGGCGGGACGCGGCCACCGAAGGCATCGACGCGCTCGGCCCGGAGACTCCCGCGGGCAAGCGGCTGGCCGAGATGCGGGACTTCCTGGCGTTCATGCTGGTCGAGGTCAACAACCTGTACGAGCGCTGGCACGAGCTGCGGAAGAACCGGGACTAGCCGATCTTTCCGAGCGTCGCAACGAGCCGGTTCACCAGGTCGGGCCGCGGCGGGCGTTCCTCGAAGGATGCGAGGAACGCCTCCTGGAAACACGCGCCGAGCAGCAGCCGGGCCGTCGCCTCGACGTCGAGGTCGCTCGGTAGCCTGCCTAGCTCGACCTCGGCGGCGAAGTAGCCGGCGACGTACTGGATCGGCAGGTCGGGGCCGTTTTCGAGCGTGTCCCGGTGGGTGCGGAGCAGCTCGCGCGAGGAGAAGATCGAGACGGAGATCGGAAAACTCGCGCAGTAGAAGGCCAGCGCCGTGGTGGTCAGCTCGGCGAGATTGTCGCTGAATTCCGCCTTCCCGGGAGCTTCGGCGAGCCTCGTCGCGGTGGCGGCGAGGTCGGGCAGCTCTTCTTTCAGCACTGCCAGGAAGAGCGCGGTCTTGTCGCGGAAGTGCTTGTACAACAAGGCTTCCGAGTAGCCCGCGGCCTGCGCGATCGCCTTCGTCGTGGCGTGCGCGTACCCCTGCTCCCGCATGACCGTCGCTGCTGCGGCGACGATCTCTTCGCGGCTTCCCATGCGTGCTCCCTGAGGGTCTTCTCAGCGTGGTGAGTGTTCACTCACCCTAGCTGGTAAGTGTTTGCTCACCCCCCTTTGGAGGCCTCTCATGAAGATCACCGTCCTAGGCGCGAGCGGCCGGATCGGCGGCCTGGCGGTGCGGGAAGCGCTGGCGCGCGGATGGCACGTAACCGCCGTGGTCCGCGACCCCGCGCGGTTGACCGTCCCCGCGCACCCCCGATTGGACGTCGCGGTTCACGCTTTGACCGATCCTCATCTGGCCGACGCGGTGACCGGCCGTGACGCTGTCGTCCTGGCCGTTGGTCCCACGGACCTCAAACCGACGACGGTCAACTCGGACGGGACTCGCTCCGTGGTGTCCGCGCTGCGCGGGTCCCAGACGCGGTTCGTGGTGGTGAGCGCGTCCGGCTTGCCCGCGGAGGGAGACAGCCTGTTCTCGCGGTTGTTGCTGAAGCCGTTGCTGGGTGCGGTGCTGCGCAACGGATACGCCGACCTGCGGTTGATGGAGTCGATCCTGCACGAGGCGCCGGAGGTGCGGTGGACGATCGTGCGCCCGACGAGGCTGACGGACAAACCCGCGCGAGCCCGGGTGCGCAGCCAGGTGGGGCGGGATGTGCGGGGGAGTTTCCAGATCCCGCGGGCGAACGTGGCCCGGTACTTGCTGGACGCGGCCGAGGACGAGTCTTTGGCGGGGAAGACGGTGTCGATCTCTCAGTGATCTCGGGCTGTCTGCGGTTGCCGACACCTTGGGTGTGATGACGGGGTTTTGCCTGCGAACGCTTCGGTGGCTAGGCAGTTCTGTCGGCAGTTGCAGACGGATGCTGGGTAGCCGGATGCCTGGCTGGGCTGCGCCTGGCAGACCTCGCCGCCGACCGCTGTCCCCAAACTATCCCCAGGGTTGTCCACAACTCACATCCCCTGTGGACAACTCCCTCGGCGGACCCGGATCTGTCGTAGCCCCTCGTTACTGTCGGAGGCATGGCAGTTCTCCGTCTGTTCCTCCTCTTTCTGATGGCACCCGTGCTCGTCGCACAGGCTGTCCGGGTGCGTCGGACGACTCCTCGGCTCCCCGGCGCCGACGGGCCGATCGAGGGCTCGTTCGGCGCCGGGCGACCGCTGCGGCTCACCGTGATCGGCGAATCGACAGTGGACGGCGTCGGCGCGCTCACCCACGCCGACGCGCTCACCGGTCAGCTCGCGGTGGGACTTGCCCGCGCGTACCCGGACCGGGAGGTGCAGTGGCACGCGCTGGGCATCACCGGAGCCTCGGCGCGGGTGGTCCTCGACGAGCTGGTTCCACGCGTCCGGGCGGCTGACGTCGTGGTCGTCGTCCTCGGCGTGAACGACACCTTGGAGCTGCACTCGGCCGCGCGGTTCCGGCGGGATCTGCTGGCGATCATCGTCGAGGTGCGCCGGCAGGTGGGCGACGTCCCGGTCCTGCTCGCCGGCGTGCCGCCGCTGTCGAGTTTCCCGTCCCTGCCCCGGCCGCTCCGCGACGTGCTCGGCGCGCGGTCCGTCGCGCTCGACCGGGCGGCGCGCACGCTGACCCGGCTTCCCGGGGTCACGCACGTCCCGTTGGTGCCCGGACTGCTCCGTCCGGGGATGTTCGCTGCCGACCGTTTCCATCCCGGCCCGCTCGGTTACCGCGCCTGGGCAGAAGCGCTCTCGGAGGGGTTACCGATCGTCACTGACGGTTGGCATCCGGGGGAGGTGACGCGGCCGTCCTGACCGGCAGGTTCACAAAATTCCCAAAAACTTTGGCGCTCCGTGTATCTAGGCGCACTCTGGATGCGTCCTAAAGGGCGAACCAAGGAAAGGGAGGGCCACATGCCTGCGGATCAGAAGGACGAGCGGCAGCCGGGAACCACCGTTCCGCCCGTCAAGACCAGCCCCGCACCCGGGGCGAACCGGGGAGTGCAGCCGGACGGCAACCACGAGCCGCTCGACGACACCGGCAACGCCAAATAGCCAGACGGGCGACGCCCGGGAGCCGAGGGGGCTGCCGGACGCCGCCAGCCGGAGGGGTTCGGGGAGGAACTCCGTCCGGCGGGGCCCGCCGGGAAGCGGGCCCCATGGGGGCGGGGAGTACCGGTCGGCGCGGGCGAGCAGCTCTCGTCGGCCGGTGCGCACCCGCGCGAACGCACTGGACCGGCGACCTGGTCGGCACAAAAGGGGGCGACCAGGCCGGCGGCCGGTGCGAAGTGAGAGATGGGACGTGACAACAGGGACTGGCAACCCCGCCGGTCCGGTTCCGCTCGGCCCGGGTCTGGGGGACCCGGCGCGGCCGGACGGGTTCGGAGGGGACCCGGCCGGCCGCCGAGCCGACCGGAACGGCGGGTGCCAGGCCTAGCAGGACCGGCTCGCGGGTTGGCGCGGCTGGGCAGGTCCGGGGAGGGATCTGTTTGGCTGGCGGGCTTCGCGGACTGGTTCGGCGGAACTGTCGGGTTGGTGCGTGCCTGTCCGGCTGTGCGGGTCTCGGGGAGGGATCTGTTCGGTCGGCGGGTTTCGCGGACTGGTTCGGCAGAACTTGCCGGATTGGCTGGCGGGCTCCCGCGACTGGACAGGAATCTGGCCGGTTGGCGGGCTTCGCGGGCCGGTTCGGCGGGGCTTGCCGGGTTGGCTCGCGGGTTGGCGCGGTTGGACAGGTCCGGGGAGAGCCTGTTCGGCTGGCGGGCTTCGCGGGCCGGTTCGGCGGGATTTGCCGGGTTGGCTTGCGGGCTGGCGTGGCTGGACGGGCTCGGGGAGGGCCGGTTCGGCTAGCGGGCTTCGCGGGTGAGTCCGGCGGGCTTGGCTGCGAATTGGCGCGGTTGGGCGGGCCTGGGGAGGGCCTGTCCGGCTGGCGGGTTTGCGGCCAGGCCCAGCAGGATCGGCTTGCGAACTGGCGCGGTGGGACAGGTCCGGGGAGGGATCTGGCCAGCTGGCGGGTTCGCGGGCTGGTTCGGCGGAACTGTCGGGTTGGTGCGCGCCTCTACGGCTGTGCGGGTCTCGGGGAGGGATCTGTCCGGTCGGCGGGTTTCGCGGACTGGTTCGGCGGGATTGCCGGAGTGGCTTGCTGGCCTGTCCGGCTGCACGGGTCCGGGGAGGGGCTCGTGGGGTCGGCAGGTGCGCGGGCTGGTCCGGCGGACCGACAGGTCGGCTTGCGGTCCGGTTCGGCCGGGCGGGTTCGGGGAGGAATCCGCTCAGCCAACCCGGACCGAAGAGCTGACCTGGCTGGATCGGCTGGACGGATTCGGGGGAGGGATCCGCTCGGCCGGCGGGGTGGTGAGGGACTGGCGGGTCGGCCTTCGAGCTGAACCGGCCGGATGGATCCGGGGGAGGGATCGATCCGGCCGTGCTCGCGGCCGATCCGACGGGGCCGCGGTTCTGCGGACGGTCGCGCGGGCCGGTTCGGGGACGGAGAAATCCCGGACTGGCTGGCGGGGCGGTCCGTTCTGGACCGGGTGAATCGGCGGACAGCTTCCGGTCTGGTGCGGGACGGGCGGATTTGAGGGTGGATCCGTCCGGCCGAGCCGGGCCGGCGGGGCCGCGATGGGTCGTTGGGGGACTCATCGGGTCCGACTTAGCTGTCGGGGCACGGCTGTGCTGGAGGGGGAGCCCAGCCGGTCGTGCCCCGGCACCCCGACCGGTCCGTTGGGACCGTGCGGGTCCGAAAGGGCAAGCCGGACTGCGCGAACACCACCACCACAGTGCACCGAAACCGCGCGGCGACTGCACCGAAGACGCACCTAGCAGTACCGAAACCGCACCGCATGCCGCGCGGCGACCGCACCGAAGCAGCACCACAACAGCACCGAAGCCGCCCCGAAACCGGCTTCGCGAAAAACCAACCCGAAAAAAGTCAGAGATTGATGTATCCCAGCGCCAGTTGTTTGCTCCTCAACAAAGAGCCCACTCACCGGGCACTCACCGTGCCCCTCGACCCCATCCGCACCACCGACCCCAGTGAAAGAGCGCGCACCATCCACGATCGACCCGGTACCCGACCGGAGAGGCGACCCGCGACGAGCCCGGCCGTGCCGACACGACCGGAGGCTTGCTCGCCCAGGTCGGCCCACCTCCGGAGTGAGGCAGCTACGGTGACCGACGTGCACACCACCGAGGTAGACCCGCCCTGGGAAGGCTTGACCGGCGCCGACCTGCACGCCGCGTGCATGAAAGCGGCGCAGGGCGGGGATCGGCGCGCTATGACGAAGCTTGTCGACGAGCTGACGCCGCTCGTGTGGCATGTCGCGCGCGCCAACGGGCTGGATCGGCAAGTGGCCGAGGACGTCGTGCAGACGGTGTGGCTCGCCTTGTTCAGCCAGCTCGCGAAGCTGCGCGATCCGCGCGCGCTCGCCGCGTGGCTGATCACCACGACTCGCCGCGAGGCGACCCGTCCCTACGGCAGGCGTGCGCAGCCGGTGCCGTTGTCGGACGAGGTGGCCGCGACGCTGGAGAGCGATCATCCCGCGCCTGAGGAGGAAGCCGTCCGCGCCGACCGGGACCGTCGGGTCTGGCGCGCCTTCCTCCGGCTGCCCGCACGCTGCCAGGAGCTGCTGCGGCTGACCGTCCTCGCCGGCCGTGCGGAGTACCGCGCGGTGGCCGAGGCCATGCAGATGCCGCGCGGCAGCGTCGGGCCCACCAGGGGCCGCTGCCTCGACTCGATGCGTGATCTGCTCGCAGGAGAAGGGGGTGGCCGGTGAGCGACGACATCGGCAGGCCGGGACACGGCCACGCGATTCCGGACGATGAAGCCATTCTGGCGGACATCGGCCGGTTCCTCGACGAAATCGACCCTCCGCCGGACGATCTGGTGCACCGGGTCCAGTTCGCGCTCGAACTCGAGAACCTCGACGTCGAGGTCGCGCGCTGGGAACGGCTCGACGAACTGGCCGGCGTGCGCAGCACGGCGACCGGGACGATCACGTTCACCGTCAGCGACCTGACCGTGATGATCAACCTGACCAAAATCGGGAAGGTGCACCGGATCGACGGCTGGCTCGCGCCCGCGGGCGAGTACGACGTGGAGGTCCGGGTCGCCGATCACGGCACGTTCGCGACCGCGACCGACGAGGGCGGCCGGTTCGTGCTCGAACGCGTCCCCTGCGGAACCACGCAGATCCTCGTGCACCTCGGCGCCGGCGCGCACCGCCGCACCGTCGTCACTCCGACCGTCGTGCTCTGAGAAACCCGGACGGGCGTTATGGAGAGTGGCGGAGGTGTGCTCCCATAGAGTCCGTGTCCGCGCCCGTCCATGATCGTACGATCGCGGCGGCGTCCGATCTGTACGCGCGCGGCCGGGCCGCCGCGTCCGACCAGCGGCCAGGCATCGCGGTGCGGTTGTTCCGCAGTGCGCTCACGCGGCTGGCGCGCGTCGTCGAACCACTGCCCGAGCACCGTGAACTGCAGGTGCGGGTGCTGGTGAGCCTCGGCGCGGCCGAAGCCGAGGTCGCCTCCACCGACGCCGGTCTCGCGCATCTGGAAACCGCGCGGCAGCTGCGCGATCAGCTCCCGGAGAGCAATGCTGCCCGCGAACTGGGGTTAATGGTCACCGGCCAGCGCGCGGTGGTGCTGATGCGCGGCGGCCGGTTCAGCGAATCGCTTGCGGTGTACGACGAGGTGCTGCCCGGGATCGAGGCCGAATTCGACGACGGCCGCCGCACCCTGGTCATCATGCTCAGCAACCGGGCGCTGGTGCACATGGCGCTGAACCAGCCGAACGCCGCGCAGGCCGACCTCGAGCGCGCGCTCGGCTTCGCCCGCGAGAACGGGCACACCCGGCTCGAAGGCAAAATCCGGCAAAACCTCGGCGACCACGCGCAGCTCATCGGCGACGTCCCGCAGGCGCTGTCCAGCTACGAACAAGCCGCCCGGATCCTCGTCACCGAATCGCCAGGGTCGATCCCGCTGATCCGGCTCGACCAGGCCCGCGCGCTGCTCACCGCGGGCCTCGCCGACGAGGCGGGCAAGCACCTCGACGAAGCGCTGCCGGAGTTGCGCGCCAACGGATCCGGCCAGCACATCGCGGAAGCCGAGGTCGCGCGGGCCGCCGCCGCGTTGCTGGAGGGCGATTTCGCGCTGGCGCGAAAATCCGCGTCGGACGCGCGCCGCCGATTTCTCCGCCGCGGCAATCGAACCTGGGCCGAGATCGCCGGTCTGGCACGGTTTCGCGCGGAAGCGCAGCAGGTGCTGTCGGACCGCGAAGGACGCTCTACCTCGCGGTTGCCCGCCGAACTCGTCTCCATCGCCGAACGGCTGGCCGCGCTCGGGCTGCGCGACGAGGCGGCGGTCGCCCGGCTCTTCGCGGTGCGATTGCTGATCCGCCGCAAGGAAATCGCCGAAGCGTCGCTCGTTCTCAAACACGTGCCCGCGCCGCGCGTGACGTCGCCGATCGACCACCGGATGCTGTTCCGGTTGTGCCGGGCGGAGCTGGCCGTCGCCGAGGACCGGCCGCGCGCGGCGCTCGCACAGGCCCGCGCCGGACTGCGCGAACTCGGCACGATCCGCGACCGGATGGGCGGACTCGACCTGTTGTGCGGCACGGCCGTGCACGGCGAGGAACTGGGACGGCTGGCGATGCGGCTCGTGCTCCGGCGCGCGCGGCGGAACGCGGCCGGCGCCCGGCGGATGTTCGCGTGGCTCGAACGCACCCGGGCGCAGGTTTACCGGTACGAACCGCTGCCGGTGATCGAGGATCCGGTGCTGGCCAAGCACATCAACGAAATGCGGCACGTCCAGCGCACCATTCAGCGCGCCCGGCTGGAGGGCGAGCCGGTGAAGGCGCTGGAGCAGCGGTACACCGCGCTGCAGCGCGAGGCGAGCAGGCTCGGCTGGTACACGAGCCAGTGGGGCCGTCCGCGTCCGGTCGCGACGCCGGACGAGGTCGTCGCCGCGCTCGGGGACCGCGTGCTGGTGAGTTTGGTGCCCTACAACAATCAGCTGTACTCGGTGGTCGTCGACCGCGGCACGTTCCGGCTGCTCAAACTGGGCCCGCTGGACGACATCGTGGAGACCGCGACCCAGCTGCACGCCGACCTCGACGCGCTCGCGCCGGACCATCTGCCGCCGATGCTGGCCGAGACGGTGTCCGCGTCCGCGCGCCGCCGGGCGGAGAAGCTCGACGCGCTGATTTCCGCGTCCCTGGTCAAAACTCTCGACGATCGGGAGCTGGTGATCGTCCCGATCGGCCAGCTGTACGCGATGCCGTGGGGAGCGTTGCCGTCGCTGCGCGGGCATCCGGTGTCGATCGCTCCGTCGGCGACCGCGTGGATCACCGCGAAACGTCCGGCCGAGGACGGCCCGGTGCTGCTCGCGGGCGGCCCCGGGGTGCCGGGCGCGGTCGGCGAGGTGAGCAAGCTGCGCTCGGTGTATCCGGACGCGCGGCTGGTCGAGGGCGACGCCGCGACGAGCGCCACGGTTCTGACCGCGTTGGACGGGACCCGCTTGGCGCACCTGGTCGCGCACGGCGCGCACGAACCGGCGAACGCGTTGTTCTCGCGCGTCGAGCTGGTGGACGGCCCGCTGTTCGCGCACGAGACGACCCGGCTCGCGAACCCGCCGGAGCGGGTGGTGCTGGCCGCGTGCGAGCTGGCGATGAGCCACATCCGGCCAGGCGAGGAAGCGCTGGGTTTCGCCGGGACGCTGCTGGCGAGCGGTTCGCGGACGGTCATCGGCGCGGTGGCGAGGGTCGGCGACCGGGCGGCGGCGGACACGATGGCGGACCTGCACCGGCGGCTCGCCGAGGGGACTTCTCCCGCGCTGGCACTGGCCGAAGCGGTGGCGGTGGACCCGATGCGGCGGCCGTTCGTGTGCCTCGGGGCTGGCTGAGCGCGCCCGAAGGCGGTGGACGGCGGGCGGCGGGCGGCGGGCTCGTGAGTGTTGGTGCCGGTTAGAACCGGCGTTGCCGCTCACGACGAGGTGGGGGAGTGGTGTGGCGGCGGGTTTGGGTCGGGTCTTGTGAGTGTTGGTGCCGGTTAGAACCGGCGTTGCCGCGCACGACGAGGCGAGGGGAATGGTGGGGCGGCGGGTTTGGGCCGGGTCTCGTGAGTGCTGCCGCCGGTTAGAACCGGCACCCCCGCGCACCAGGGTCGTCGACGCGCGGCGTGCCAGCTCAGCCGAGGAAGTCGGCCAGCGGGACCGGCGTCAGACCGTCCTTTTTGGCCTGCGCGATGAAGGCTTCGTAGTCTTCCTTGAACGTCTTGCGGAAGTGCATCAGCACGATGTCGCCCGGGCGGAGGCGGTCGCCGACCTGGAACTGGACGACGCCGTCGTTGACCGAGGCGGTCCACAGGACCGTCGCGCGCATTCCGCACATCGCGGCGGCCGTCAGCGTGTTCTGGTCGTAGTTGCCGAACGGCGGGCGGAACAGGACCGGGCGCACGCCGAGCGACTTCTGGAAGTCGTCGGCGTCGTCGCAGATTTCCTTTTTCTGGAAGTCCAGCGGTTTGCCCTTGAGGTTCGGGTGGTTGACCGTGTGGTCGCCGAGCACCGCGCCGGTCGAGTCCAGGATGGCTTTGAAGTACGCCTCGTGACCCTTCACGTACCGGTTGTTCAGGAACAGCACCGGATGCCCGCCGGACTGCTGGATCAGGCTCAGCGCCGACGGGTCCTTCACCGCGCCGTCGTCCATGGTGATGAAAACGTACGGTTTGTCGGTCTTCACGCGACGGATCACGGGGGCCTTGCCGTCCTGGATCGCCGGTGCCTTCTGCTGCACGGTGCCGAACGGGTACGGCCCGGGCGGCGGACCCGGCTTCGCGGCCCCCGGCCCGGGGTTCGCCTGTTGCGGGGGTTGCTCCGATTCCGGGCTGGAGCACGCCGACAGCACGAGCAGACCGGCCAATGCCGCCGCCAGCCACCGCTTCGCCATGCTGCTTCCTTTCCCTCGGGGTCACCCGAGGGGATGACGTCTGTGCTCTGGCGGGAGTTGATCGTTGTGGCGCAACGCACCCGCTCAGGCAGCCTGATTGCCCGCTTTGGCCAACCTGGTGGCCAAAAATCCGATCACGCCGCGCAACGCTGCGAGGGCTACCGGACCCGTTCCGGGGATGCGTTCGGCGAACGAACCCGTCCACCTGAGATCCGTGCCGCCGTCGGCGTTCGGGGTGAACGCCACCTCCGCACGATAGTCGTGGACCGGGCCGGGACCGTCGAATGTGTAGACGTGCCGCCGATCCGGTACGTATTCGAGAGTCTTTTCGCGGAGCAGAACCGGCCACAATCCGACTTCCCGGACAGCCCCGACACCTCCGTCGCCGGGCACCGCCCAGCGGGACTGCCAGACGAGCGGCCGCGCCCACGTCGACCACAGCGTCCCGTCGCTTTCCAGGCGAAACAGTGCTGACGGAGGGGCGGTGCTGACCCGGTTCACCTCGAACGAGTACCTGCGACCTGGCATGAAAGCTCCCTGAACACGTTGTTGACCGTGTGACAAATCAATCCCGGAGGGCCACGGTAGGTCAAGATGGAGCGGTGAGCCGCCCCGACTTCGCCGCGCCCCACTGGCTGACGCAACTTCTGCGTTCGAAACCGGTTCCCATTCCGTGGAACATGGTCGCTCGCGCGGTGGTAGCACTGGCTACTCCGCTGGCGGTCGCGTACGCGGCGGGAGACATCGCAGTGGGCGCGCTGATCTCGACCGGCGCGTTGCCGACTGTGCTGTCCGAGGCGGCCGGTGCTTACCGCTACCGCGCGCGTCGGCTCGGCGGGGCGACGTTCGCCGCCGCGGTCGGGTACCTCCTCGGGTTGCTGACCGGCGGCATGCCTGCCTGGTCGATCCCGGCGATCGTCGTCGTGGCGGCGATTTCCGCGCTCATCAGCGCGGCGGGCAGCAACGCTTCGGTGGCCGGACTGCAGATGTTCGTCTTCTGCGTCCTCGGCACCGCGCAGCACGCGACCGGCGTACGCACCGAAGTGCTCTTCGGCTACTTCTGCGCGGGCGCTGGCTGGGGGCTGCTGGTCGCGCTCGGCACCTGGACGCTCCGCGCGACAAGTCCTGAACGCACTGCCGTCGCGCAGGTCTACATCGAACTCGCGGCGATGCTGTCGGCCGAGGACGAACCGACTTCGCGGGTTGCGCGCCATCAGCTGACCACCGCCATGAGCACGGCGTACGACCGTTTGCTGGTCGCGCGTTCCTGGCTGTCCGGTCGCGACGCGGCGTATCGACGGCTGCTGAACCGGCTGTCCGCGACGACGCCCGCGGTCGAGGCGTCGGTCGCGATGGTCAACGCCGGACAGCGCGCGCCGGACGAGGTGATCGGCTACCTGACGCGCGTGGCGGCGTCGGTGCTGGCGAGCCAGCCGCTGCCGCCCGCGCCCGAATTGCCGGACGAGAACGCCGACGCGGTGGTCAGCGCGCTTTACGCCGGGCTGGCGCGGATCGGGAAGCTCGATGACCGCAAGCGCCGCAAGAAGGTCTCGCTGGTGCGTCGCGTGCGTGAGTGGGCGAGCGGGCTCTCCGGACCGCTGACCTGGGTGGCGACGCTGCGGCTCACGCTGTGCGTCGCGGTGGCCGAAGTGGTGGCGCTGCTGGTGCCGTTCGAGCGGTCGTACTGGATCACGCTCACCGTCGGTGTGGTGCTCAAACCGGACTTCGGTTCGGTGTTCGGCCGCGCGGTGCTGCGCGGGCTGGGCACGGTCGCCGGGGTCGGGATCGGCGCGGTGGTGCTCGCGTTCGGCGCGCGCGGCTGGGTACTGGTGGCGTTGATCGCGGTGTTCGCCGGCGGGGCCGCGGTCGGGAAGGTGCGCAATTACGGGATGCTCGGCACCTTCGTGACGCCGCTGATCATCCTGCAGATGGACCTCGCCAACACCGGCAGCTGGACCGTCGTGCTGGCGCGGCTGGTCGACACCGTGATCGGCTGTGTGATCGTGCTCGTCTTCGGCTATCTGCTGTGGCCGGGTTCGCGCCGGCCGACCGTCGGCGGACGGCTCGCGGACAGTTTCGACACGGTCGCCACGTACGTCCGCACCGCGATGGTGCTGAACTCGACCAGCGAAGCGCGGCTCGCCCGGTCCCGTGCCCGGCGCGGGGCGTACCGCGCGCTCGCGGACCTGCGGACGGCGTTTCAGCAGGTGATCGTGGAGCCATCGCCGGCTGGACGACAGGCGGTGGCGTGGTGGCCGGTGATCGCGGGACTGGAGCGGGTGACCGACGCGGTGACCGAGGTCGGCGTGACGATCGGCGAGGGCGCGCCAGCTCCGTCGCCCGCGGACATCGAGTTGCTCACCGACGCGTTGGCGGAGCTGGCTTCCGCGGTCCGCGAGCAGCGGGACCCGGATTCGGTGCCGATGCCGGACAACCCGCGGCTCGCCGGGGTGGTGGACCAGCTCGGCTCGACCTTCGACGCGGTGCGCGGGCCGGACCTGGTGGAACGGTCGCCGCTGCGGCTGGTGCGCCGGTTCCTGCCGTACCACCGGCGCACCTGAGCCGCGCACTTACGCCAAGAGCGCCCCAATGTGGCATTGGGTGCGTGAGATGCACCGAATGCCACATTGGGTGCGTGGGACGCACCCAATGCCACATTGGGGCGCGACCGGGGCCCAACCTGGAGGCGGAGGGTTACTGCTGTCCGCCGGGCTGGCCGCCCTCGGGCTTCGGGCCGTCTTCGGGCTTCTCGCCGCCTTCTTCGTTCTTGCCGGTGACCTTGCCGAGCAGGTCCTTGGCTTTGTCGACGCCGCCGTCGATCTGCGAGTCGTGGCCGCTGACCTTGGACTTCGCGAATTCGGCCGCCTTCTCGAGACCCTGCTCGAGCTTGCCGCTGTTCTCGCGCAGCGCCTCGGTCGCCTTGTTCTTGAGCTCGTCGAAGTTGATGCCCATCGAATGCCTCCGCGGGGTTGGGATTGAGAGGCTTCAATCGTCACACAGCAGGCGTTTCAGGCAAGTCAAGACACTTCGCCGAGTGCGACGGCTCCGTCCAGGCCGGTGATCCGGCCGCCGCGTTCGCCGAGTGCGACGAGTCCTTCGCGGGCGTCGGCGGCGGTGAGGTCGATGCGGACGCCGGACAGAGCCGCGTCGCGGGCCGCTTCCAGCGCCAAGGCGCCTTCGTGACCTGCGTTGATGGTCGCGGCGAGGCCGCCGGTGGAGGCGAGCGAGCCGCGGGCGGCGCCAAGGCGGCCGAGTGCGTCGTCGACGATCGGGAGCAGGGCGTCGCGGTTGCCTTCGGTCATGGCGCGGACCAGGTCCGGCGAAGAACCGGCCACGCGGGTGCCGTCGCGGAACGATCCGGCGGCCAGCGACATCGCGAGCGGGCCGCCCTGTGCGCCGACCGAGGCGAGGATCGCGGCGAACAGGTGCGGCAGGTGCGAAATCCGGGCGACCGTCTCGTCGTGCGAATCGGCGGGCAGCGGTATGGCGTGCGCGCCGACGTCCAGTACGAGCCGGGCGACCTCGGCCCAGGCCGTCAGGTCGGTCTCCTCTTCGACGCCGACGACCCACGCGGCGTCGCGGAACAGCATGGTGTCGCCGGCCAGCCAGCCGGAGTGCGAGGTGCCCGCCATCGGGTGCCCGCCGACGTAGCGCGTGTACGGCGCGCGGCGGCGGACCGCGTCGAGCATCGGGCCCTTCACGCTGACCACGTCGGTGAGGATGCAGTGCGACGCGTGCTGCGCGACCTGCCGCAACAGGTTCTCCACGGCGGGCAGCGGCACCGCGATGACCACGATCGCGTCCGCGGCCGCCGCGCGTTGCAGGGCGGCTTCGGCGTCGGTGGTGACGTCGTAGCCGCCGCGGCTCGCCGCGTCAGCGTCCACTTCGGACACTGTGGTTCCCCATACGGTCCTGCCGCTCGCCGCGGCGGCCCGCAGCAGGGAACCGCCGATGAGCCCGAGCCCGATTACGCATACGTCTCGCACGGGGCCATCCTGCCAGTGCGCGCAAGCGGCTACAGGACGGCGGCCAACCGGGTGCCCTGGTCGATAGCCCGTTTGGCGTCGAGTTCCCGTGCCTCGTCAGCCCCGCCGACGACATGCACCGGCACGTCGCCGAGCGCGCCGACGAGATCCCGCACCGATTCCTGGCCAGCGCAGACCACCACGGTGTCGACCTCCAGCAGCCGCGGTTCGCCGTCGACCGTCAGGTGCAGACCGGCGTCGTCGATCCGGTCGTAGGAGACTCCGCTGATCTTTTCCACGCCCTTGGCGCGCAGGGCCGCGCGGTGCACCCAGCCGGACGTCTTGCCGAGCCCGGCCCCGATCGGCGACTTCTTGCGCTGCAGCAGGTAGACCTGCCGCGGCGACGGTTCCGGCTTCGGTTTCGCCAGTCCGCCGGGCGCGAGCGCGGGGTCGGTGACGCCCCATTCGGCCATCCAGGCGTCGCGATCCAACGCGGGCGACGAGCTGTGCGTGAGGAATTCGCTGACGTCCACGCCGATGCCGCCCGCGCCGATCACCGCGACGCGCTCGCCGACCGGTTTGCCGTGCCGCACGACGTCGACGTACGACAGCACCTTCGGATGGTCGATCCCGGGCAGCGCCGGAACCCGCGGCGTGACGCCGGTGGCCAGCACGACCTCGTCGAAACCGGTCAGGTCCGCGGCGGTCACCCGGGTGCCGAGGTGCACCTTCACGCCGGTGACCTCCAGTCGCCGGGTGTAGTACCGGATGGTCTCGGCGAATTCCTCCTTGCCCGGGATCCGCTGCGCGATCCCGAACTGGCCGCCGATTTCGTCGTCGGCCTCGAACAGTTCGACGTCGTGGCCGCGTTCGCCGAGCGCGGTCGCGGTGGCGAGCCCGGCCGGTCCGGCCCCGACGACGGCGATCCGCTTGGCCCGTCGGGTCGGCAGCAGGTTCAGGGTCGTTTCGTGCCCGGCGCGCGGGTTCACCATGCAGGACACCGGTTTCCGGCTGAACGCGTGGTCGAGGCAGGCCTGGTTGCACGCGATGCAGGTGTTGATCTCGTCGGTGCGGCCGGTTTCGGCCTTGCGGATCCAGTCCGGGTCGGCGAGCAGCGGCCGGGCCATCGAGACCAGGTCCGCGTCGCCGTCGGCGAGTGCTTGTTCGGCGACGTGCGGCAGGTTGATCCGGTTCGAGGTCACCACCGGCACCGAAACGTGCGGCTTCAGCTTGCCGGTGACCCAGGTGAACGCGCCGCGCGGCACCGACGTGACGATCGTCGGCACCCGGGCTTCGTGCCAGCCGATCCCGGTGTTGATGATCGTGGCCCCGGCCGCCTCGACGTCGCGGGCGAGCGCGACGACGTCGTCCCAGCTCTGGCCGCCTTCGACGAGGTCGAGCATGGACAGCCGGTAGATGATGATGAAGTCCGGACCCACTTTTTCCCTGGTGCGGCGGACGATCTCGACCGCGAACCGGCGGCGCTTCTCCGCGGTGCCGCCCCAGGCGTCGGTGCGCCGGTTGGTGCGCTCGGCGAGGAACTGGTTGATCAGATAACCCTCGGAACCCATGATCTCGACGCCGTCGTATCCGGCGTCGCGGGCCAGCGCGGCGCAATCGGCGAAGGCGCGAATGGTGCGGTGCACGCCGTACGCGGTGAGCGCGCGCGGACGGAAGGGGTTGATCGGGGCTTTGCGGCTCGACGCGGAAACGCTCAGCGGGTGGTAGGCGTAGCGGCCGGCGTGCAGGATCTGCAGCGCGATCTTGCCGCCCTCGGCGTGCACCGCGCCGGTGAGCAGCTGGTGGTGCTTCGCCTCGGCGGGCGTGGAGAGCTTCGAGGCCAACGGCAACAGCCAGCCGGTGCGATTCGGTGCGAACCCGCCGGTGACGATCAGGCCGACGCCGCCGCGTGCGCGTTCGGCGTAGTACTCGGCCAGCTGCGGGAACCGGGAAGCGCGGTCCTCCAGACCGGTGTGCATCGAGCCCATCAGGACGCGGTTGCGCAGCGTCGTGAAGCCGAGATCGAGCGGGGACAGCAGGTTCGGGTACTCGGTCATCAGTCGTCCTTCTCGTCGGCCCGCAACGCGGTCAGGATTTCTTCCAGCCATTCGACCTGGCCTTCTTCGACCCGGATTCCGCCGCGCAGCACGAGGTACTGATGCAGCGAGCGGCCGCGAAGCCGGTCTGGCGCGGGAAAGTCGCGTTTCTCGATCTGCCGGTACAGGTCGAGCCGTTCGGCGTGCGCGTCGCGGTGCCGGGCGATCTCGGCGGCGACCGCCTCGGCGTCGCCGAACGACGCTCCGCGCAGCTTCACCGCCAGCTCCTGCGGCCCGGCCGACGGCGACGGTTCGGCGAGCCAGCGGCGCAGTTCGGCCCGGCCGGGTTCGCTGACGGTGTAGACCTTCTTGTCCGGCCGCCCGTCCTGGGCCACCACGTCGACCGCGACCTGGCCGGCCTCCTCCATCCGCTTCAGCACGCGGTAAATCTGCTGGTGGGAGGCGCTCCAGAACAGCCCGATGGACTTCTCGAACCGGCGCGCCAGCTCGTAGCCCGAGCCGGAGCGTTCGGAAAGCGAGACGAGGATCGCGTGCTCCAGTGCCATGCCGGACAGTGTCATATGCAACTAGGTGCAGTGCAACTGAGTGCAACCTAGGTCACCCGCAGAGGGGGCAAATCGGGTCGATCGGTGCGGGGAAAAGGATCAAGATGGAGTGGTGCACCCGGTTCTCGAATTGCTCGCCGCGCGGATCGCCGAAGGAAGCGTGCCAGGGCAGCGGACGGACGGCCGCCGGCTCGCGCTCGCGGTCGAAGGCGGCAGCAGCCGCGGCACGTATTCGAGCGGAATGGTCCTCGCGCTCGAAGAACTCGGGGCCGCGAGCGCGTTCGACGACGTCTACGGCTCCTCCGCCGGTGCGCTCAACGCCGCGTGGCTGTTGTGCGGGCGCTCCAAGACCGGCGTGCGGACCTGGTGGAACCCGGCGGTCATGCGGCGGATCATCAACCCGCTGCACACCCTGCGCGGCCGGGCGGTGGTCGACCTCGAATACCTCGTGCACCAGGTGTACTCGGTGCTCGAACCGATGGATTTCCCGGCGATCCTGGCGAATCCGGCCGGTTTCCATCCGCTCGCCACCGACGCCGACTCCGGAGAGTCGACCGATCTGCACCCGTTCATCGAGGACGTGGACGGGATCAAAGCGGCGCTCGCGGCGTCCTCGTGCATGCCGGTGCTGGCCGGTCCGCCGATCGCGATGGGCGGACGGCGTTTCGTGGACGCGGGGATCGCCGAGCCGTTGCCGTTCCGCACCGCGCTGGCCCAGGGCGCGACGGACGTGCTGGTGCTGCGGACCCGTCGCGAGGACGAACATCCGGTGCCGCCGCCGCGCGTGCAGGACGTGGTCGTGCCGCGGTTTCTCCGCCGCCACGCGCCGGGCACCATCGACGCTTGGCGCACGCAGTACCACCGAGACCTGGAGGACGAACGCCAGTTGCGGGAAGATCCGCGGCTGGCGAGCGTACGGCCGCCAGCCGGTTCCCCGGATGTGGTTTTGCTGGAACGGGATCCGGCTGTGTTGCGGCGCGCGGTGGAACTGGGCGGGGACGCGGTTTACGCGGCGCTGGAAGTCCTGCGCAAGGCGTCGTGAGCGCGGCTGCGGACGGTTAGTCGTTGGGCGACAAGGGAAACCGCCAAGTACAGCAGGATTGACGCGCCGCCGAGCCCTTTCGCTTCATTGACCGCGTCGACGGCGAAGTCGAGTCCTAGGTGGACACCGAAGGAAACGAGCCACAGCACTGCGGTGAGCCAATTCCCTTGCCGCCATAGGGTTCCGTCGGAGCGCCAGATTCGCATGGTGTACCCGCGGGCTACGCCGAATCCGGCGGCGAGCACGAAACTGGCGGCCAGCAAAAGGATTGCCGCGGTGGTCGGCGTGGTTTTGGCGATGGCGACGCCGAGAGAGGCGACGCCCAGCACGCTGATGACGAGCAGGACCACCGGCGGGCGGTCGGCGCGGCGGGCTTGCAGCTGCCGCCACATCAGCCAGGCCAGGACGACCAGGCCGATCAGGATGTTGTCGAAAGTGTTCGGCACAGCGCCAACAGTGCCGGGTCAGGTCCGCCCGCACCTCCACCCGAGGGTGGAGGCCGGGTGGGAAAACCCGTTCAGGACTGCGGTTTGCGGGCCACTCCGCCGATCACCCGAGACTCCGACGGCGCCTTCGCGAACACCGTGTCGGCATCCGGATGCCACGCCGGCGCGTACACCAGGCCCGGTTCGAGCAGCGGCCAGCCGCCGAAGAACCGCTCGAACTCCTTCTTCGTGCGCAGGATTCCCGGGTTCGTGGTCGACTCGTAGTACTTGATGATGTCGACGAGCGCCTGGCGTTCGTTGTCGTCGACCGGGTTTTCGTTGGTCATCTGGGAAAGGATGAGCAACGAGCCCGGCGCGAGCTGCTTGCGGTAGAACTCGAGGATGCCGTCCGGGTCCTGCTCGTCCTTGATGAAGTGCAGCACCGCGTTGACGATCAGTGCCACCGGTTTCCGGACGTCGATCACGTCCGAATCGGCGACCCGGTCCCACAGTTCGGCGGGCTGCAGGAGGTCGGCGGCCATCGCCTGGTGCCGCTCCTCGTCCGCGGTGTCGGCGAGCAGCACCTGCGAATGCGCGAGCGCGACCGGCTCGTTGTCCAGGTACAGCACGGAAGTGTCGTGCTCCGGGCGTTCGTCGTCGGCCACCTCGTGCACGTTGCCCGCGGTGGGCAGGCCAGAGCCGATGTCGACGAACTGCCGGATGCCCTCGCGCACGCTCTGTCGCACCGCACGGCCGAGGAACTGCCTGCTGGTGCGGCAGTAATCGCCCATCAGCGGCAGCCGTTCGCGCACCTTCTCGGCGAAGACGCGGTCGATCGCGTAGTTGGTGGTGCCGCCGATGAAGTAGTCGTAGATCCGGGCCGCCGACGGCCGGTCCAAACTGGCTTCCACCGCGCGCAGTGCTTCGTCCTGTGTGCTCATCGCCGTCCTCACGCTCGCCCTCGCGCTCATGCTAACCATGGCGTCGCGTTCAGCTCGGCCGGTAGGACTCCCGGTAGGCGTTGACCGAGGCCGTCAGCTGGTCCATCGCGGCGCGCATCCGGCCGAGTTCGGCGTTGTCCAGGTTCATCGCCGCTCCGACGTGCGGCGGGATCCGTTCTGCCTTGGCGCGCAACGCGGTTCCTTCGTCGGTGAGCCGGATGCGGACCGAGCGTTCGTCGTCGGATTGGCGTTCGCGTTTGATCAGCCCGGCCTTCTCCAGTCGCTTCAGCAGCGGCGACAGCGTGCCGGAGTCGAGGTTCAGCGCGGCGCCGAGTTCCTTGACCTGCTGCTCGTCCTGCTGCCACAGCGCGAGCATCACGAGGTACTGCGGGTAGGTGAGGTCGAGCGGTTCGAGCAGCGCGCGGTAGAGCGCGGTGACTGCCCGGGAGGCTGAGTACAGGCCGAAGCACAGCTGGTCGTCCAGCAGGAGCGAGCCGGTTTCTCCGGTGTCTGGGCTGGTCATCGGTGGCCTCCCTCGGGTTTCCTTCGCCAGCTCTCCATCCTCTCTCGCTCCGCGGAGAAGGGCAACTCAAGTGCTCTATATCTCATCGTATGCCATCTAGTTGTGCACAACTAAGTTGCGAGTTATGTTTGTCCGGTCCGATCGACCCGCCACGGAGGAAGCCATGACCGCGAACCCGCAGAACCTCGTCCTCGAACCGGCCGCCCAGGCGTTCGCCGAGGCCACCGACCAGCCGCCGTACCTCTTCCAGCTCCCGCCCGCCGAGGGCCGCAAGGCGGTCGACGGCGTCCAGGACGGAGACGTCGAACTGGCCCCCGCCGACATCGAGACGCTGACTGTCCCGGGTGGACCGAACGGCGACGTCGAGGTCCGGATCGTGAAGCCGCAGGGCGTCACCGGAGAGCTGCCGGTGCTTGTCTACATCCACGGGGCGGGCTGGGTTTTCGGCGATTTCCACACCCACGAGCGGCTCGTCCGCGAACTCGCCGCCGGTACCGGCGCGGCAGTGGTTTTCCCGGAATACAGCCGTTCGCCCGAGGTTCGTTACCCCGTCGCGATCGAAGAGAACTACGCCGCGGTGAAGTGGGTCGTCCAGCACGGTGCGGAGAAGGGGCTCGACACCACGCGAATCGCGATCGCGGGCGACTCCGTCGGCGGGAACATGACTGCGGCGCTGACGCTGATGGCGAAGGAGCGCGGGGATGTGAAGTTCCTGCAGCAGGTGCTGTTCTACCCGGTCACCGACGCTTCCTTCGACACCGAGTCGTACACCAAGTTCGCCGAGGGCTACTTCCTCAGCCGCGAAGGCATGAAGTGGTTCTGGGACCAGTACACGACCGATGAGGCGCAGCGCGCCGAGATCACCGCTTCGCCGCTTCGCGCCACTGTGGAACAGCTCGCCGGACTGCCGCCGGCGCTCGTGATCACCGGCGAGGCGGACGTGCTTCGCGACGAAGGCGAGGCGTACGCCGCGAAGCTGCGTCAGGCGGGCGTGCCGGTGACTGCGGTGCGGTACCAGGGCGTGATCCACGACTTCGTGATGGTGAACGCGCTTCGTGAAACGCACGCCGCGGAAGCCGCGATCACGCAGGCGATCACGGCGCTGCGTGCCGCATTCGGCAACTAATCAGGGACGAACGGGCAATCCTGAGATTCCGCTGAGTTTGACGGGGCCATTCTGGGGTGACGGCCGTCACGTGATCACAACGAGAATGGCCCCTCAAACGTATTTAGAGCAGCGGGTCCCGCCTTCCGGGCGCGCGATCGGTCCTGGAGGTTCCCGTGCACCTGAGTGCGATCAGGTTGGATTCGCCCGTCATGCTCGCGGTGGTCGGCGTGCTCGCGCTCCTCGCAGTCGTCTCGGTGCCGTGGTTCTGGGACAAATGGCGCAAGCGCAAGCAGATCGGCCGAAGCGCCACGGTGCTTGTCGCGCTGTGCCTCGTAATCGTCACCCTCGGCCTGACCGGCAATATGATCGGCGGATTCTTCCCGACGCTCGGCTCGCTGCTCGGGACCGGCGCGTTCGCCGCCGAAGGCATCGACGTCGAGGGCGGCGACAACGGCGTCGACCTCGGCCGGGCGCGCGACCTCGGAGTCGCGCACGCGCGCGTCGGCAAGGGGACCATCGCGCACGTGACGGTGACCGGACGGCGCACCGGCCTCACCCGCGACGTGACGGTTTACCTTCCGCCGCAATACTTCCA
The DNA here is from genome assembly GCF_053611505.1 of Amycolatopsis sp. NPDC054798. NCBI lineage: Bacteria > Bacillati > Actinomycetota > Actinomycetes > Pseudonocardiales > Pseudonocardiaceae > Amycolatopsis > Amycolatopsis sp. NPDC054798. Next base: position 100,736 of record NZ_JBSHAM010000008.1, read on the forward strand.
GCATCCGTACAAGTCGATGCGGTTCCCGGCGATCACCTGGATCCCGAACTACCCGTCCGGTCCGGAGGTCACCACCGCCCCGATCGGGTACCACCTGCCCGAACAGCTTGACGCGGCGATTTCGAAGCACCTCCTGCCGCCGGTGATCGTGCTGATCCCGGATCCGACCGGAACGCCGAAAATCGGTCACGACACCGAATGTGTTGACGAGGTCAACGGAAGCCCCAACGACACCTACCTTTCCGCGGACGTCCGGGAATGGGCGATCCAGCGCCTCGGCATCAATCCGGACCGGCGGGCGTGGACGATCGCGGGCTGGTCGTCCGGCGGCTATTGCGCGCTGAACCTCGTGACGCGGCATCCGCAGTGGTACGCGCAGGCGGCGAGCGTGAGCGGCTACGAAAAGGCGCAAGTGGACGGCGAAACCGAGAATCTTTTCCGCGGCCGCAAGGACATCGAGGACGCGAACAACGTCAAGCTCAACCTCCAGCGGCACCCGGCCCCGCAGGAACTCCTCGCGATCTCCGGCGAGAAGGAACAGAACGAAAGCCGCGCGGTCGACCAGATGCGCGCCGCCGCACAGCCGCCGGTGCAGTTCACGACGTGGCGGATTCCGGACGCGGGACACAACATGAACACCTTCAAGGCGCAGCTGCCGGATGTACTGACGTGGATCGGGCAGCGGATCCCGGGGCCGTCGGCGCCCGGGCCGCGGGCCGACGTGACCGGTGGGGTGAAGCCGTGGCCGCTGCCGAGCACGGGCGCGCGGGGCGGGCTGACTGCCGTGGAGCAGTGATGCTCAGCGGATCCCGGGAAGGTGCTTCACCACCTCGGTGACCTGAGCCTCGGCGGTGTCGTAGCTGACCGAGCGGGGATTCTCGGTGAGGACGGTGACGATGTACCGGTCGTCCTTGACGAGGCCTGAGGTGTGCAGGATGCGGCCGGGGTTGCAACAGGACCAGCCTTGTTTGACGGCCCAGTGCGCGTCGCCGAGCGCGTCCGGGATGCCGAAGTACTGACGGAATCCGTCCGCGCCGTTTTCGGTCGCGTCGCGGAGTGCGCGGAGAATCGTCGCGCGGTGGCCGGCTGGTGCTTGGTCCATCAGATAGCGGTAGACGCGCGTGATGTCGGCGGCGGTGATTTCCGTGTCGCCCCAGCGTCCCGGGTCTTTGGGCGACGCGGTTTCGGCGAGGCCCATTTCGGCGGCCGCCTCCCGGACAATGCGCGTCTCCCCGCCCTCGACCCACAGCCGGCTGGCGGTGTCGTCGTCGCTGCGGGACAGCATTTCCTGCACGGTGGCCGGACTCGTCCCGCGATCGAGCGCGTCGAGGGCGATGAGGAGTTTCACGAGGGACGCCGAGGTGTAGCGGCGATGCGCGTCGACGGAGACCGGGGTCGTGCCTTTGTCGCGGTCGTAGACGACGACGCTGACGTGTCCTTGCGGGACGAGCGCGGGGAGTTCTGTGCTGAGCGCTGCGCCCTGCTGGGGTGCGGCGCTGCCGGAGCTTGGTTTGGAGCTGGGGGTGCTCTCGTCGGTCGCCGGGGAGATGACGCCGGCCGCGGACGCCGGTCCGGCCGCGGTGACCACCTGCCGGTACGGCTCGGCCTCGGTGACCAGAAACGCGATGACGGCACCGAGGACCAGTCCGGCCAAAAGGAACGTGTTCGCCCTGCGCATGCCCCGACTTCCCCGATCACCCGATCAGGGTTCGCCGGAAAGGGCGGGTTTGTGGGATGAGTCTCGGTACCGGCCAATACGCGTGACGGTCGGGAGGGCTGCGGGCAAGCAGTGGTGGATCAGACCACGACGAGACGTTCCACGAGCAGGTCGATTCGCTGTTCGGCGAACTCCCGCGGCTGCCGTCCGGCTCGGGTCAGTGTCGCGATCCCGTGCAGGGACGCCCAGAACAACTCGGTGAACAGGGCTGGTTCGACGCCGTCGCCGGCGACGGCGCCGAGGGTTTCGAGCAGGGCGGCGAAGGCGTCTTTCAGCGGTTCCGGGGTGTCTTCCTGCGCGAACGCGAGGCCGCCGTCGAGCTGGAAAATGGCGTCGTAGACCGCCGGGTGGCGCTCGGCGAAGTCGAGGTACGCGCGGGCGAGGGCGGTGACCCGGGTGCGCGGGCCGTCCACCCCGCGGGTCGCGGCTCGCACCGCCCCGGCCAGTTCGGCGGCCCCTTCAAGCGCGACGGCCCCGATGATCTCGCGCTTGCCGCGGAAATGGCTGTAGAGGACCGGCTGGCTGTACTCGATGCGCTCGGCGAGCTTGCGGGTGGTGACCGCGTCCCAGCCTTGCTGTTCGGCGAGCTCGCGGGCCGTCGCCACGATGAGGCGCTCGCGTTCCGCCTGTTCGCGCTGCTTGCGGGTGTGTACCGACATGAGCTGACTCTAGCACTGCTAGACAACCGAGCGGCAGTAGTACTAGCATCGATCTATCAGCTAGCACTGCTAGATCTTGGGAAGGTCATCATGCTCAGCGCACTCGCGGTCTGCACCATCGTGGTCGTCGGCGTGATGGTGGGGGTGGAGTTCTCCGTCGCCTTCGTCATCAACCCGATCCTCAACGGGCTCCCCGACGACAGCAATCAGCGCGGCCGCGCCCACGGGGGCCGGATGCTCGGCGCTCTCATGCCGTTCTGGTACATCGGTTCCCTTGTCCTGAGCGCGATCTGGGCGGTCGCCGCGTGGGGCGTCCCGGGCACCGGCCTTGTCGTCGCCGGGGCCGGGCTGCTGGTGGTCAGCGTGGTCATGTCGATCCTGCTGCTCGTCCCGATCAACAACCGGGGCAAGACGTGGACGCCGGAGAACCGGCCCGCGGACTGGAAGGAGCAGATGAACCGCTGGGACCGCTACCACTACGTGCGGGTCGCGGTGCTCATCGCTGCTTTCGCTTTGCTGACTGCCGCACTGGTCTGAGCGGTGGTGCCCCACTCGGACACCCTGGGGCTCAGCAGTCCCACGAACCCCGGCAGCCTGGATATTGCCCGGCGGGCGCGTTCCGGGCGGCCGGATTCGGGTTTCGGGCCGGTTTGCCCGGGGGTATTCCTTCAGGGTTGACCCACCGTCATCTCGGTACGGGAAGGACTGGAGTCATGGTTCGTGCGCATCGAGCCCGCGTTCGGGTGGAAGGGGTGCAGCCCGCGCAGGTGCTCGCCGTTCTGCTCGGAGTCCTGTTTCTCGCCTACGGCATCATCGGGCTCGTGAAATCCGGGTTCGGGGACTTCACCGGACAGGGCGTCACTTTATGGCGGTTCTCCGCCAATCCGCTCAACAATGTCGTCCACGTGGTGACCGGCGTGGTCGGTCTGCTGCTGGCCCTCGGTTCCGGTCGTGCGCGGACGTTCGGCTGGCTGCTCTTCATCGGCTACGGCGCGCTGTTCGTCTGGGGCCTGATGCTCGCCGGGACGATCTCCGTCAACCCGGTGTCCGGCCTCGGCAACCCGCTCAACCTGGCCGACGCGGACAACTGGCTGCATCTCGGCATCGCGGTACTGGGCCTGCTGACCGCGGTTCTCCCGGCACGCCACGGCGTTCTGCTTCCGGAGGACGAGGAACCGGTCGAGGTCGACCCGGCCACGCAGCCGCGTCGACCCGAACCCGGCGGGCACGGTTTGGCCCACTGAGGTTCTCAGTCAGTCCACAATGGCGGGATCGCTGCCGGATTCTCCGGCAGCGATCCCGCTGTGGTTATCCGGCAGGATCTTCCAGCGCCCGGTCCACCAACCGTCCCGCCGCGCCGAGGTACTGCGCCGGATCCAGTAGGTCGGCTAGCGCCTCGGCGTCGACGACGTCCGTGATCTCGGGTGTATTGCTCAGGATCTCCGACAGCGGACAGTTTTCCTCAACCGCGCGACTGGATGCGGTGCCGAGCAAGTCCTTCGCGCGAGCCTTGCCCAGGATCGGCGCGAGAGCTGCCGACAGCCGTTCCGAGACAATCAACCCGTTTGTCAGCGCGAGGTTCTTTTTCATCCGATCCGCGTGAATGGCCAAGCCTTGCACCAAATCCACAGATGTGTGCGTGGCACCGCCGGTCAGGCGCAGGCATTCGCGCAGCAGTTGCCACTCGGCTTGCCAGACGCCAGCCGACCGTTCGTCTTCCGCCAAGCCGGATTGCGTGACCCCGGCCGCCAGCACCGGCAATTGCAGCGCGGCGGATCGGATTAACGCTGACTGCACCGGGTTTTGCTTGTGCGGCATCGCCGAAGACCCGCCGCCGGTCGCCTCGGCCGCTTCGCCGATTTCGGTACGGGCGAGGACCTGAACGTCGACAGCGATTTTGCCCAACGCTGTGGTCACGCCAGCCAACGCGGAAGCCAATTCTGCTACCGGAGCGCGATCGGCGTGCCAGGGCAGAATCGGTGCGGACAAACCGGTTTCCTCCGCGAAGGCAGCGACTAGCCGCTCTGGATAGTCGTCGGTGCCGTCGCCGTACTGGACGTACGCGGCCAACGTTCCGGCCGCGCCGCCGAGCGACACCGGCAGCCGCAGCCCCGCGATCCGGCGGGCGGATTCCTGGACCCCCTGCCGCCAGATCGCTGCCTTCAAGCCGAAAGTCGTCGGGACGGCGTGCGCGGTGAGGGTCCGCCCGGGCATGACTGTGTCGCGGTGGGCGCGCGCCAACGCGGCGAGGGCTTGCGCGACTGCCGTCAGGTCCGCGCTGATCAGCCGGAGGGCGTTGCGCGCGACGAGCATCATCGCGGTGTCGACGATGTCCTGGCTGGTGGAACCGCGGTGCACGTAATCGGCGACGTCCGGGACCTCGGCCGAAAGGGTGCGCACCAGGCTGACCACCGGGTTTCCGGTCGCGCGCGCGTCGCGGGCCAGTTGGATGACGTCGAGTTCACCCTCAGCTAGCAGCCGTGCGGCAGTGGTGATGCGCTCGGCTGCTTCGGAGGGGACTGTGCCGAGCCGCGCCTGCGCCCGCGCGAGTGCGGCCTCCGCCTCCAGCAGGGCGGCCGCGAAGGCACGGTCACCGGTCACCGCTTCGGCCGGGGTTCCGGCGCGCACCGGGGAGAGCAGGCCGGAGTCAGGGTCTGCGATCATGCCGTCCAGGATCGCACGCCGGGCGGGGTGGGGTGGGAAGGTCGCTGGTCGCTTGGGGTGAGGCGGGATGGTTGGGGTGCGGCTGGGACGGCAGCGCACGCGGAGCCGAGCCGCCGTCAGCCATCGCAGCACCTCACCCGAAACTCACCGAAACTCCCCGCCAGAACTCCCCACCGAAGCACCCCCACCCAGCACCCCCACCCAGAACCGACAGCCCCAAGCCCGCCCCCTCACCGCCCGGTAGCCCCGTCCGTCACCTCCCGCAGCAGGTCGGCGTGGCCGTTGTGGCGGGCGTACTCCGCGATCATCGACACCAGCATCCACCGCAGCGAGAACGGCTCGCCCGTCGTCTTCGAGGCTCCCTGCGCGTCCAAGGAAGGCGCTGCGGCCAGGATTTCCCGGCTGCGGTCGCACTCCGCGCGCCACAAAGCCAGTGCCTCGTCAAAATCACCGTCCAGGCGGTCGAAGTCCTGGTTCGGATCGTCGTCCGAATAGTGCAGCAGCGGGACGTCCTCGCCGGCGAATTGGATGCGGAACCACCATCGTTCGCAGCCCGCGAGGTGCCGGACCAGTCCGTGCAGCGACATAATGGACGGCGGCACCGCGGGCGTCGACACGGCTTCCTGGCTCAAGCCGGAGCACTTCAAGGCAAGGGTTTCGCGGTGCCACTCCAAGTACGCGACGAGGGTCTCGCGTTCGTCGGCTAGGCGGGGGATCGGCGCGCGGTCGCTCTCGGCGACTTTGGCCAGATGCTGCGGAGTCTGTGTCATGAGACGAGCGTCTCACCCGCCACCGACAATTTTTCACCCCGAACGCCGCACCGGGTGCACGGGACGGCGTCCGCGTGCAGCAGTGGGCTAGGCCACACGGCGGGCCCGAGTAGCTGGCACGGCCGGTCCTGTCGATGCGGAATTCAGGTGAATTCCGGTGTCGATCAGCACACTCAGGCACGGTTCGCAGACGGTGTTGTCGCTCCGTCAGAGGTATCGTGATCGGCATTCCGGGGATTAATCTGCTTAGCGGCCCGCGAATGTCCGCTCCGCCGAACGGCGGCAGCGGAACAGGGCCGAACGTACGAATGAAACGGTGAATACAGCGCCATGGTCGGAGCGGGTGTGCCGATGGTCGAGTTGTCGATGTACAGCCACGCCGGTGGTCAACTCGACCGACTGTGCCGGGCAGTGGGATTCGACCCGGAAGAACGTCGTCACCTGGATCTTCTCCGGTTGTTGCTCGGCGACTCCGGGGAATTGACAGTCGACTCGCCGGGGCAGTTCCCGTGCAATGTGGCGGACGACACCACGCCCGTGGAATTCTCGGTCGCATTCGACGCCAATGGCGAATGTGTGGTACGGGTTCTCGGCGAGCCCGTCGGGGCTCCCGACCCTCGCGAGTTCCTTGCTCGGGTGGCCGGCGAGTACGGCCTGGTCACCGACCGGCTCGACGCCGTGGCCGACCTCTTCCTCCCGCACGAGGAACGCCAAGGACCGTTCACGCTGTGGTACTCGTTGATCTTCCGCAACGGTGCCGCGCCGAAGATCAAGGTGTACCTGAACCCGCAGATCAGCGGGCCGACCATGGCGGATTCGCTGGTCAGCGAGGGGTTCCGGCGGCTGAATCTCGACGAGGCGTTCGAGCCGGTGGTCGAGCACGCGCTGCGCCGCGGCGAGCGCGACAACTTCACCTTCTTCGCGCTCGACCTCGACGACGACCCGCTGTCCCGGGTCAAGGTGTACGTCTCGCACGACGCCGCCGAGGCCGAGGACGCGGTGCGCGCGGCGGCGCTGGTGCCCGGCGTGGACCCGATGCTGATCCGGGAATTCCTCGCCGTGCTCGGCGGCGGGAAAGGTCCGTTCGAAGGCCGCCCGCTGGTTTCCAGTTATTCATTTGTCGAGGGTATGGGCGGGACGCCCGGAAACTACAGTCTTTACCTTCCTATTCGAAGTTACGTGCCGGACGACGAAGTAGCCAGGGCTCGGGTGCACGCCATTCTCGCCCAGTATGACTTCGACCCGACACAACTGGACAAAGCGCTGGCAGCGGTTTCGAAGCGACCACTTCGCGACGGCGTCGGATTGATCGCGCACGTATCGTTGCGAATAGGGGAGTTCGGTTCCGGAATCACGGTCTATCTGTCGTCGGAGGCGTATGCGGTAGCGCCGCCGAGAAAGCGACCGGTGCTCGGCCGGATGACCTGACGCGGTAGTTTTCGGCTGTCACCCACAACTGGAGGAAATACCCTGATGCGGACCTTCCCGCCGTACCGCTCCCAAGTCGTCGCCGAAATCCCGGTCACCACCCGCGCGGAACGGGAACAGGCGCTCGCCGCGGCGGGCTACAACGCCTTCAACCTGCCCGCGAACAAGGTCAGCATCGATCTGCTCACCGACTCCGGCACCGGCGCGGTCTCCACCGCGCAGGAGGCCGCCGCGGCCGCCGCGGACCGCTCGTACGCCGGGTCGGATTCGTTCTACCGCTTCCGCGACGCGCTGCGCGAACTCACCGGATACCCGCACCTCCTGCCGGTGCACCAGGGCCGCGCGGCCGAGCGTGTGCTGTTTTCCAGCGTGCTGGCGAGCGGCCAGATCTCAGTCAGCAACACGCATTTCGACACCACCCGCGCGAACGTCGAACTGCTCGGAGCCGAGGCGATCGACCTGCCCTGCGCGGAGTTCGGCGACCTCGACAGCCTCGAACCGTTCAAGGGCAACATCGACCTCGACGCTCTCGAACGCCTGCTGAGCGGCCCGGACGGCGCTCGCGTCGGCCAGGTGCTGCTCACCATCACCAACAACGGCGGCGGCGGGCAGCCCGTCTCGATGGCGAACCTGGCCGCGGCGGCGAAGATCGCGCGGGCGCACGGCGTGCCGGTTTTCCTTGACGCCGCACGGTTCGCGGAGAACGCGTGGCTGGTCATCCAGCGCGAGGCGGGCTACGCGGACAAGACGCCGCGCGAGGTCGCGCTGGAGGCGTTCGGCCTGGTCGACGGCTGTGTCGCGAGCCTGAAGAAGGACGGCATCTCGCCGATGGGCGCGTTCATCGGCCTGACCGACCCGGAACTGGCCCAGCGCTGCGAAACCAACCTGATCGCCACCGAGGGCTTCCGCACCTACGGCGGGCTCGCGGCGCACGACCTCGACCGCGTCGCTAAGGGCTTGCAGGAAGTCGTCGACCCGCACTATCTCGCCGCCCGCGCGGGCGAAGCGGCCCGGCTCGCGAAGCAGGCCAACGAGGCCGGAGTGGACATCGTGCAGCCGCCGGGCATCCACGCGCTCTACCTCAACGCCGGCCGCCTGCTGCCGCATCTGTCCGCCTCCCGGTTCCCGGGCCACTCGCTGGCCTGCGAGCTGTACCTGGCGGGCGGAATCCGGTGCGTGGAACTGGGTTCGCTCTACCTCGGCACGCTCGACGAGCAGAACGAGCTGATCACCCCGGCCCCGTTCGAACTGGTCCGGATGGCGCTGCCAAGGCGCGTGTACAGCCAGGGCCACTACGACTACGTGGCCGAAATCCTCGGCGACATCGCGAAAAACCCGGAGCAGGTGCCGGGGTACCGGATCGTCGAAGCGCCGAAGATCCTGCGGCACTTCAATCTCCGGATGGCCCCGGTCCACTAAGGACACTAGAGACACTCAAGACACTAGAGACACTCAAGACACTAGAGACACTGAGGACAGCAGAAAGCGAACGAGGGGGCTCCCCGCGCCGGGAACCCCCTCGCTGGTCTGCACACCGGTCGCGCCCCAATGTGGCATTGGGTGCGTGTGACGCACCGAACGCCACATTGGGTGCGTGTGACGCACCCAATGCCACATTGGGGCAGTCGCGGTACCCGTCTCAGGCGGGCTGCGGAACCACCGTCATCGCGTGCTTCACCAGCCGGATCAGCGCGATCTTGCTCGAATCCCGTTGCCGCGCGTCGCACATCACGATCGGCACGCCGTCGGGCACCACGAGCGCTTCGCGGATCTCGTCGGGGGTGTAGCGCGGGGCGTTGTCGAAGCAGTTGACCGCCACGATGAACGGGATCTTCCTGCGCTCGAAGAAATCGACCGCGGCGAAGCTGGTTTCCAGCCGGCGCGTGTCGACCAGCACGACGGTGCCGATCGCCCCGCGCGCCAGGTCGTCCCACATGAACCAGAACCGTTCCTGGCCCGGGGTGCCGAACAGGTACAGCACGTGCCGCGGCGAGATGGTGATCCGGCCGAAGTCGAGCGCGACCGTGGTGGTCTTCTTGTGTTCCACGCCGGAAAGGTCGTCGACGCCGGTGCTCGCCTCGGTGAGCACCTCCTCGGTGGACAGCGGCGGGATTTCGCTGACCGAGGCGACCATGGTGGTCTTCCCGGCGCCGAACCCGCCGGCGACGATGATCTTGACCGGGGTCGGCACCGACGCCGCGGCGTCTTCAGAGCTTGATGAGGCCATCGAGAACCGCCTGGAGAGTTTCGTGGTCCGGCACCTGGGCCGGCTGACGGGACGGGGCGCGGGTGATGACGAGGCCGCGGTCGATCAGGTCCCCGCACAGCACGCGCACGACGCCGAGCGGCAGCTTCACGTACACCGCGATCTCGGCCACCGACAAGGGTCTGCGGCACAGCTGCGTGATCGCCAGGTGTTCCGGGCCGAGCCCGACCGGGTCCGATCCCTGTTGCAGGGTCATCACCTGGGTGGAGAGGTCGAGCTGGTCTTCGGACGGCGTCCGCCCGCTCGTGATCGTGTATGGCCGGACCAGCGGTCCGGCGGCCTCGTCGTACCAGCCGTCGTCGCTCATGTCGCCTCCCGCAGCAGGTTCGCGGCCTCGCGCGGCGCCGACGCCAGGTAGTCGCCGACGCGCTTGACCAGCCGGTTCATCTCGTACGCGATCATTTCGACGTCGATGTCCGCGCCGGCGAGCACGGCGAGACACGCGCCCTGCCCGGCGGCCGAGACGAAGAGGTACCCGCGCTCCATCTCGATCATGTTCTGCAGCACCGGGCCCCGGTTGAACTGCCTGCTCACCCCTTTGGCGAGGCTCTGCAGGCTCGAGGCGATGGCCGAGAGCTGGTCCGAGTCGTCCTTGCTCATCCCGGACGACTTGCCGAGCAGCAGGCCGTCGGCGGACAGCACGATGGCGTTCTGCGCGCCGACGACGCGGTTGACCACGTCGTCGAGCAGCCAGTTGAGATCAGGGGTGGAATTCCCGTACTCGTTCATGCGGACAGACCCTGACTTTCGGTGTGGTGAGGTGTTCGGTCGTTATGAGTCATTTTGCCCGCCTCGCGCCCGGCGGGTGCCCTTGTGGAACGCCATCAGCGTCCGCGCGGTGGTCTCGCCCGCGTTGGTCACGTCGGCGTCCTCGGCTCCCGGGTCGTCCTGCAGCTGGGCGACGAGGTTCTGCTGCGGCTGCCGGCGCGGGAGCCGGGGCCGGTCGTCGCCCTGCAACCCGCTGAGGTCCGGCTCCGCGGCGGCGGGCACGCGCGGCGCGGCCGGGACGTCCGGGATCTGGCCCGCGGACGGCGGATACGGCTCCGAGGTCCGCGGGACCGGCGTCGGAAGGGGACGGGCCGGATACGGCCGCGGCGTCGGCTGAGGAGCCTCCTGGACCGGTCGCTGGGCGCTTTCCTGCGCCGGCGCGCCGACCTGGGCGAGCGCCGGGGTCTCCTCCACGGGTTCGGGTGCGTTCGCGTCGGCCAGGTGGCTCGACGGGATCAGCACGGTGGCCCGGGTGCCGCCGTAGCGCGACGGGTCGAAGGTGACCGTGATGCCGAGCCGGGAAGCCAGCCGCGCGACCACGAACAGGCCGAGGCTGGAGTCCGCGCGCAGCGCCATCGCGTCGAATTCGGGAGCGTCGGCCATCATCGCGTTAGCCCACTCGCGGACGCCCTCCTTCATGCCCAGCCCCTGGTCGGACACGTCGACCACGACGCCGCGCGCGACCATCCGGCTGGTCACCTCGACCTGCGAACCGGGCGGGGAGAACGAAGTCGCGTTGTCGACCAGTTCGGCGACGAGGTGAATGGTGTCCGCGACCGCGGTGCCGACGATCGCGACGTCCGGCACCTGTTCGACCTGGACCCGCGAGTACTGCTCGGTTTCCGAAACGGCCGCGCGCAGCACCTCCATCAGCGAAACCGGTTTGCGCCAGCGCCGTCCGGGCTGCTTGCCGCCGAGGATGATCAGGTTCTCGGTGGTCCGCCGGGCGCGCGCGGCGAGGTGGTCGAGCTGGAACAGCGACGCCAGCTGAGTCGAGTTCTCCTCGCGGCTTTCCATTTCGTCCAGGATCTGCAGCTGCCGGTGCACCAGCACCTGGTTGCGGTGTGCGATGCCGAGGAACACGTTGTGCACACCGCTGCGCGCCTTCGCCTCGCTCGCCGCCGCGTTGACCGCGGTGAGCTGCGCGGTGTTGAACGCTTCGGCCACCTGGCCGATCTCGTCCCGGCCGTGGTCCAGTTTCGGCAGCTCGGCCTCGATGTCCACCGGATCGCCGTTCTTGAGCCTGCCGACGATGTTCGGCAGCCGGTTGCGCGCCAGGTCGAGCGAGTCGTTGCGCAGCCGCTCCAGCCGCGTCATCAGGGTCCGGTCGACGAGCGACCGCGACACCCGCACCGCGACGATGATCGCGGCCAGCGAAGCGAGCAGGGCCACGATGCTGCCGATGATGGCGTTGCGCAGCTGCGCGTTCCCGGAGTCGATCGCGGCGGCGGAAACCTGGTCGGCCTGTTCGATGGTCAGCTGGTTCAGACCTTGGGCGACCTGCGCGGTCAGCGCGTGCCAATCGCCCGCCGAGACCGGGACGCCGCTCTGGTCGCTGATGGTCCACGGACCGTGCTTGATCAGCGAGTCCTCGGCCGCGTTGAGCCGCTTCCACGCGTCGCTCGCGGAAAGCTGCTGGTAGTGCTGGCGCACCGCCGGTTCGAGGAACGGCGAGATCTGCGCCAGCTGCGTGCGGTAGTAGCCGACCAGCTGGGAGAACTGGACGAAGTCGTCCGGCGCGAAGGTGCCGCTGGAGAACGCCGCCGACACCAGCGACGTCTCGCGCGACATCAGGTCGCCCGCCCGGAAAAGCGAGGTCGCCGAGATCGCGCCCTGCACCGCGGTCGCGTCGGGGACGATGCGCGCCTGGGTGTCGAACAGCGTCGCCGCGGAGTCGAGGACGCCGTTGTAGTAGGCGTTGACCTGTGCGCGGTCGATGCTGCGGAAGTTGACCTGCGAGCGCAGCACCGGCAGCTGGTCGAGCTGCGCCTTCAGCGCGGTGACCTTGCTGGCGATCTCGTCCGGCGCACTGGAAATGGTGGCCGCGAAGGCGTCCTGCAGACCCTTCAGCTTGCCGTCGCTGTCCTGCTGCTGTTGCTGCAGCTGCTGCGGGCCGGAGCTGGGGCTGTCGAGGTACTGCAGGGCGAGCTGACGTTCTTGCTGCAGCGAAGACAGTGCGGTGAGCGCGGGGATCGAAACGTCACGCACCGAGCCGGCCACGAGCCGCACGTACAAGCCGTTGATGAAGAAGGCCGTCGCCAGCACCGCCCACAGCACGAGCAGGGTGATGCTCGGGATCAGGACCGTCCGGGTCAGCCTCTTCCGGATCGACTTGTCGTACGCCTTGCCGGGATCGTCCTTGTTCTCCACGATGATTCACGAACTCCTGGGTCACCCTCGGCGAGAGTGCGGACACGGCCGGGGAAGCGGACACGCCAGTGGGTGCGAGTGGTCCTCGTCACGGAAATCTCGGATACACCCTTCTTAGGCCCACCGAACGGAACAGCCCCGGTTTCTATCACGAACGAAGGCCTCGTGGTGCTGCTGAACGAGCCGCCGGAGGCCCCCGCGGCGGAGGTTACCGACGGTAGCGGCGAGTTACCCCGGCGTTTTCCGAGGCCCGCGCCCCGGCTGCGGATATTGGACCAACGGGCTGGGCTGAATGAGTGATTCAAAAAGTGGCCGGACCCTCAGTGCCGTCCCGGGGGTTGGACGGTCGGTTAATTGACATGTCGACAACCTCTGTCCACAGTGGACTAACGGTCGAGGCGCGGCGTCGGCCCGAGGAACGGGAGCAGTTCGGTGCCGTCCTGGAGCGCGGCGAGGGTGCGCAGCACTCCGGCGCCGCCGGTGGCGACGTCGGCGGACAGTCGTAGCAGGCGAGTGCCGGGGAAGGCAAGGCCGCCGCGAAACGGGACCGCGTACCACGAAAGCCGCGTCAGGTGCCGGTCGATCGCGTCCTGGACGCGCCGGTCCGGAGCGCTGCTGAAGGCCAGCCCGGCAGCGAGCCCGCAGCGGCCGTTCAACAGGCCGGGATGGAGCGCGAACTCCCCGCGGCACGCGACACGCAGCGCGGGCAGGCTGCGCGCCGCCTTCGCGTCGAACCGGTACCGCGCCAGCTGTTCGGTGACGATCAGGATCCCGGCGCTGCCGATTCCCGCCCCTCGCCGCGAACCCCGGTTGCCGTCGCGGACCGGCAGCGAGCCGTCCAGCGCCGGGACGCATTCCTCCAGATCGCGTTCGAGCGCCTGGTCGGCGAACGACAGCCAGGCCGGTTCGCCGGTGCGTTCGTAGAGGCGCAGGAACAGCAGGGCCGGGCCGGACCAGCCGTATAACAGCCCTGCCTGCGCATTGGCTCCCGGCGGTTCCGCGGTGTCCAGTGCCTCGGCGAGCCGGATGCCGATGTTCAGTGCCTGCCTGCCGAACTCGTTGTCGCCGCGGGTCGCGGCGAAATGCAGCCGGGTCAGTCCGATGCCGGCCAGCCCGCTCGCCAGATCGTGGCCGACTGTCTGGTCCACCAGCGCGCGCGAGGCGGCGAGGAGAGCGCCCGCGGCCTTCCGGTAGCCGAATTCCTCCAGTACGTAAGCGATCCCGTGGCTGCCGTCGAAGAAACCCGCCCGGCTGGGCTGTTTCCCGTCGATCGCGTCGAGCAGCCATTGCTCGTGCTCGGGGAAGCGGCCGACGCCCGCGACGTGCAGCGAGTGCAGGACGCCCGCCGCGCCGGTCCCGAAGGTCGCGCCGCCGACGCGGAACTGCTCGATGTCGCCGGGGAACAGCCGATCCGGACGATCCGGGGTCGCGCACGCGAGCAGGGCTTCGGCGATCTGCTTGCGCACCATCGACCAGTCCGGGCGGGGCTCGTCGAGTTCGGTGCGCGTGGGCTCGGCGGGCGGTGCGATGCCGTCGGCGTAGCCGGAGGGCAGCGAGAAGCGGCGTTCGGTCAGCTCCGCGGCCCAGCGGAGACGTTCCGGCACCAGGAGGTAGAGCGGAGCCAGCGGAAGGAACAGCCGCAGCCGCAGAGGGGTTTCGTCGCGGTCGAACCCGATCAGCGACACCGTGCCGGTGCTGTCGACCAGGATGTTGTGCGGGTTTTCGAGCACGACGCCGCGTTCGGCCGCTTCGGCGACGATGCGGTCGACTTGCGCCAGCACGGCCAGCGCCTGCTTGCGGTAGGCGGCCAGGTCGGTTTCGGGGCAGTCGCGGCGGGTCAGCGGGTAATGCCGGGTGAGCCAGACGTCCAGCGGCAGGCCCTGCCGGTACTCCCGCACCAGGTAGTGGCGCTGGCCGGAGAGGTACGCGTGGGTTTTCGGGATGCCGGGGATTCCGGCGAGCCGTTCGAAGAGGTCGTGCTTGCGCTCCAGCCGCGCGACCGCGTCGACGCCGTCGCCGTCCAGTCCGGTGTAGGGCCAGGCTTCCTCGACGAGCACCCGCTCGCTGCCGCGTTCGGCCAGGTAGACGGCGGTGCCGTGGGCTTGGCGGAGTACTTCGGCGACCGGATGCGGCGGCACCGGCGCGTCGGTGTACTCCGCGACGCAGTCGGGGATCCGGACCCAGCTGGGTACCAAGAAGTCCGGACCTCGCGGGGCCGGTTCGAGCGCGCTGCTTGGCCTGCGCAGCGCGGGCACGCGGGCGCCGTCGTACTCGGTCCAAAGTTCGACGAATCCGCCGTAATGCACGTGAATCGGGCATTCCCCGCAGCGGAGCGCGCCGTCGATATCCGGTCCTGGCTCGCCGGCGAGGAGTTCGGAAAGATCATCGAGGATCCGCTCGAGCGCGTTATTGTCCGGCGGATAAATAGTCGCCAGCGCGCCGGTTCCGCCGGTCGTCGGATATTCGGCATTGTGATCGAGGAAAACCGACCGGGAACGCAGGTGCCGGTGGTGCAGGCAGCGGGCCCGGCAGTACTCGCGGACGAGGTCCAGCACCCGGCCGGCGTTGCCGGGGGCGGCGGAAACCTCCACCGCCCAGCCTTGTTCCGGCAACGGGGCCCCGGCGGGCCGGAGGTAGCGCCAGTGCTCGCTCTCCTCTATTGTCCATAGTGGACTGTAGGGTGCGGTTGCCAGGTCGTCGGCGGAGATTTCCCGTCGGCGGTCGAAGAACCACGGATCGGCGAGGCAGAATGCCTCGTGCCGGACGTTCATAAAAGTGGATCCTTCCGCGTGTGCGCTTCTCCGGTGCTCCGGCGACGGAAACCATTCCCGCACAGCTTCGGCGTCGCGCCAATCCGCCATTTCAGCGTTCGGCGGACCCGGGCGGGGCGAGGATAAAACCGGTACTGGCGAACTGAGGGTGATTCCCCGTCGCCCGGTCGAGCGGGATTTCCGTGGCATTCGAGAATTGACGGAATGCCAGCGACCCGTTCCGGTGAACGTGGCCCCGGCCACGCCGTCGGACCCTCGCCCGTCCGGGGCGGCGGGCGAGGCGGGTACGTTGAGCCCGGCGGGCAAAAGGAGGAACGGGTGATCGTCGGGTTCGCGGCAGCGGTCGCTGGGTGCGCGCTGCTCGTCGCACTGTGGAGTTTCGTCCAGGCGGCGCGCAAGCGGCTGCCGGACACCCCGCTGCTCGTCGCGCTCGGCGTGATCGAGGTGCTGCTGGTCGCCCAGCTCGTGATCGGGATCGTGCTGCTCGTCGGCGGGCACCATCCGGGCAGCCTCGCGACCTACCTCGCCTACCTGATCGGCTGCCTCGTCGTCCTGCCGGTCGGCGCGGCGTGGGCGCTGGCCGAGCAGAGCCGGTCGAGCACGGTCGTGCTCGGCATCGCCTGCCTGGCCATTCCGGTGATGGTGCTGCGACTGAACGAGGTGTGGAGTGGAGCAAGCGCGTAAGACGGCTACCGGCCCCGGCCGGATCCTGGTCGCGGTGTACGCCATCTTCGCGCTCGCCGCGACGTCGCGGGCGGGCGTCCAGATCGGCACGAAGTTCCATGAAGCGCCACTGGCGTACCTGCTGTCGGCCTTCGCCGCGCTGGTCTACATCCTGGCCACGGTCGCGCTCGCCCGCGGCGGCCGGACGTGGTGGGGCATCGCGCTCGCCGCGTGCACGGTCGAACTGCTGGGCGTGCTGACCGTCGGCACCCTGAGCATTTTCGACCGGCAGGCGTTCCCGGACGCCACGGTGTGGTCGGTGTACGGGCAGGGCTACCTCTTCATCCCGCTGGTGCTTCCGGTGATCGGCCTGTACTGGCTGCGCCGGACGCGCGTCGCCAGCTGAGGAACAGTACGCGGAACTGTCCGTAGCGACGGCGGCAGCAGAAGAACAGGTGGTCCCCGGCTACTTTCGCCGGTTCTGGTTCCTGGGCGCGGCAGAAGAGGATCGAGGCCCCGTCCCCACCGGAACCGCGGCGACGAAGCCGCAGAAACGAGAGACCATGCGTTTGCGCACCTGTTTGCTCGTGCTCGCCACCGCGCTTGGCCTAGCCGGATTCGCCGGTCAGGCCGCCGCTTCCAGCGGGCCGACCTCGACCCCCGCGATCATCGGCGGCGGCTACGCCTCGAACGCCCCGTGGGCGGCGCGGCTGTTCGTGAACGGGCAGCAGAACTGCACGGCCACGATCATCGCGCCGCAGTACATCCTCACCGCGAAGCACTGCGTCGCCTCCAGCGGCACCTACACCTTCCGCATCGGCAGCCTCGACCAGAGCAGCGGCGGCACGATGGCCACCGGCGCCGCGATCACGCGCTACCCCGGCGCCGCTGACCTGGCCATCGTCCGGCTGTCCAGCTCGGTGAACGCGACGTACTCGCCGCTGGGCACGTCGACCGACGTCCGCGCCGGGCAGACCGTGCAGGTGTACGGCTGGGGCGCGACGAGCCGGTGCGGTTCGGAGATCAACTGCCAGTCGCGGTACCTGAAGGTGGCCAACGTGCGCGTCACGACGCCGTCGTGCAGCGACTACGAAGGCGGCGTCGCGGTGTGTGCTACCCGAGTCGACGGCATCACCGCGGGCGGCGACTCGGGCGGCCCGATGTTCGCGTCCGGGCACCAGGTCGGCGTCGCCTCGACCAGCGACCGGCAGAGCAGCACCGCCTACACCAACATCACGCGGTACCGCAGCTGGATCTCGCAGGTCGCCGGCGTCTGATCTCGCGGGCACCTGATTTTGTCGGTGGTCCGGCCTAGGGTTGGGGTATGCGCACCGCTTCCGTTGCGCGGAGGAGGAGAACCATGCCCGACAAGCTGATCCCTGGGCCGGACCACCCGATCACCGTTGAGCCGAACCCCGCGCGGGTGGTGGTCAAGGCAGGCGAGAAGACCATCGCCGACACCACCCGCGCGCAGGTGCTGCGAGAGGCGAACTATCCGCCGGTGCAGTACATCCCGCTAGAGGATGTCGACCTCGCGATGCTTTCGCCCACCGACCACCGGACGCACTGCCCGTACAAGGGCGACGCTTCGTACTACAGCCTCGCCGCGGTGCCGGACGGCGAGAACGCGGTGTGGGTTTACGAGGCCCCGTACGACGCGGTGGCTCCGATCAAGGGGCACGTCGCGTTCTATCCGGATCGGGTGGAGATCGAGGAGGTCGGCTGAGGGGGTTCTTCGCCAGGCCCGTCATCAGGCCAGTCAGCGGTCGACTTCGAGCCAGGACGCCTCTCCGGCTTGGTGCAGCGCGTTCCACAGCAGGTTGAGCGGATGGCTGTCCGGGTACGAGGACCGTTCGCCGCGCCGGGCGAACACGCCGACGAGCAGTTCGAGTTTCGGCTCGATGTCGTCGACGAGACCGATGGTGCGCAATCCGGAGGCGGCGTGCAGCCGGTTTTCGCCCGCCGCTTCGCCGAGCCCTTGGGTGACGAGCATGCAGCCGCGGATCAAACCCGAACGGAGCAGTTCGAATCCGTATTGCGCGGAGTCGATCTCGGCTACGATGTCGAGCCGGTTGCGGTAGTCGGAGCCGAACCAGCCGCGCATAAAGTCGTTGATCACGCCGCCGCTGGGAACGACGAGCGGCAACGTCGGCAATTGGCTGGTGGCCACGGACTCCCCGGGTTTCGGAGTGTCCATATTGGTCACGATGCCGAGTCCGCTGCGCCGCCATTCCAGCACGTCGACGGTGTCGAGCGCGTTGGTCGTGACGACGCTGCCGCAGACCAGGTCCACGTCCTTGGCCAGCAGCCGGTCGATCAGGTCTTTGGTGCGCACGTGCACCACGTTCAGCTCGATGTCGCGGGCGCGGAACTGCTCGGCCACGAGATCGCCGGCGTGGGCAAGGCTGCCGAGGGTGTAGCGGGTCGCGCCGACGGTGAGCGTTCCGCCGAGTTCGCGGCGGCATTCGTGAATGGTGTCCAGCCATTCGGTAAGAGTGCGGCGGGCTTGTTGCGCGATGGCGCGCCCGGTGTCGGTAAAAAGAACGTCCCGGCCGCGTCCCTGGCGATGCAACAATGGTTCTCCGCACAATTCGGAGAAATTGCGGTTGAGAGTGTCGAGTTGTTTTTGCACACTGGACTGGTCGCGGCCGAGCGTGCGGGCGGCGGCGAGAGCGGTTCCGGTTTCCGCGACCGTGATCAGCGTGCGCAGCTGGTCGAACGTCGTGTCGAGCAGGGCGGGTGACGAGCGCAGGAGCCTGCTGAGGACGTTGAACGACGGCGACCGGAACGGGCTGGGTGCGGACATCTGGCAGGGCTCGCCTTCTGCGTTCGCTTCTCGGACGACGAAGAGCCTATCTTGGCCTTGCTGATCTCGCGGCCAGTTAAAAAAATCTACAGATTTTATCTGCGAACCAGTGGACGGCGCAAGCAGTCGGCGGGAAACTCCGTGTCGCTTGATTCGATTGCTTGATCCGAGGAGTTCGACAGAAGTGAGTTCGTACAGTTCCACCGGCGCGCGGCGCTCCCGCACCCTGACCATTGGCGGGGGGCTGGGGCTGATCGGCGCGCTCAGCGGACTGCTGTGGGGTGCGATGGTGCTGGTGCGAGGGGAGGGTCTGATCCGCCCCGCCGTGCAGGAGTACCTGCACACCGAAGGCCGTCAATTGGCCTCCAGCGGTCTGCTGACGGTCGACGACCTGACCGGAATCGCCATGCCGTCGTTCACCAGCCGCGCGGCGATCTGGCTGGTCATCGGCCTGGTGACGCTCGTGTCGGCGGCGATGGTGCTCGCCGCGCACAACTGGGCCCGGGTGGTGCTGACGGTGTTCGCGGTCTTCGGCATCGGGCTTGGCCTGCGGGATCTGATCGACCTGAACCCGGCGTTGCTCAACGCCTTCGACGCGGTCGCGGTACTGAGCCTGCTGGCGGTGCTCGTGGTGCAGTGGCTGCCGGGGGCCAACCGGGCGGTCCGGGCACGGAAGACCGCGGTGATCGCGCGGAAGACCGCGGCGTTCGCGGTCTGAGACTGGTTGAGCTTCGGCGCTTGGGGAGGGGCGCTTTCGGGGTCCGGTTTCGGGCGGCACGTCTGAGGGGTCGTGCCGCTTGAGGAACTGGGTGCCTGAGGAGATCGTGCTCGGGGCGGTGCCGGAGGGGAGTGCTGGTGAGGGGCAGCGCTTGAGGCCGGTGACTGTTCCTGGGCAACGTTTTCGCGGAAGGGCCGTGAGGGGCGGCTTTCCGCGAGGACGTCGCTGGAGCGGTGGCGCTTTCGGAGACGGTGCTTGAGGGGTCCGTTTGAGGGGACGGATGCTTGAGGGACACGCCTCTGAGGGGGCGACCAGTTGAGGGACGGTGCGGGGAGGGCACCGTGCGAGGGGCAGCGCTTGAGGGAAGCGATGCATGAGGGGAGTGCCGTTTGAGGGGAACGGTGCTGAGGGGAGTGCCGTTCGAGGGGGAGTTCCGCCTCGCCGTCTTGACCGGCGGCGAGGCGGGACCGCGTGGCTCGCTTCTGCCTAGCGCACTCCGCTGACCGCGGCGAGTTGACCCGGCTGGCCGCTCGAAGGCCGCCGGGGCTTGCTACGCGCCGAGAGTCGGCGGCGTCGGCCGCATGCCGGTTTCCGGGTCGACGGCGGTGCCGTCGTCGGCGAAGAGGTCGACGTCGAGGACGTACTTGCGTTGATGCTCTTCGTCTTCTTCGTTCTTGCCGCGCTGGGCTCCGGTCGTTGCCGCACCGGGCAGGCCTTTTCCGCCGGGTGCACCACGTTCCGCGCTGACGCGGGAAGCCGCGCCTTCGCTCGCCCCGGCTCCGGATCGTGGCCCTGCTTCGCCGCCAAACCGACCGGAACCGCCGCCGGTTTTGCCGGGACTGTTGCCTGAGCGTCCGGAACCGCCTTCGCTGCCGGGTCGTCCGGAACCACTGCCGGGCCTGCCATCGCCGATGCGTCCGGAACCGCCGCCGAGCCGGTCTGCGATACCTCCGCTGGTGCCGTTGATCGGCGGGATGCCGAATTCGTTCACCGGGCCGGGTACCGAGGGGCTTTTCGTTCCGCCGCGCCACGGCTGGTCCGCGTTCGATCCGGAGTTCGTCGGCGGCGGGGTGTAACCGGAAGTGGTTGTGTGGTCGTTTTGCCTGCCCGGCAAGGTATTCGCGTTCGGTGAACTGGGCGAGGAAGTGCTGTGGTGCGCAGTTCCCGGACTGAACGTCGAGCCAGCCTCGCTTGGGGGTCGGTGCTGCTCCCCGGGAGCTTCCGGGCCGGGTTGTGGCTTGATCTCGGTGGCGGGGTGCTGCTGGATGGTCACGTCGCCGCCGTCGTAGGTGCCGATCTTGCCGTAGTCGACCTTCAGCTGCTGCGAGTTGCCCTGGCTTTCCGAGGTGAATTTCTCGTACGTCTCAAGGTTTTTCTGCTGCGCACTGTCGTGCTCGACGAGCTGGGAGAGGACGTCGACGTTCATCAGGCCGACTGCGGGCGTCGGGCTCGCGGTGGGGGCGGGCGGGATCGAGGTCAGCTGATTCCGCAGATTCTCGTGCAGGGCGATGCCGGTGGCGTGGGTGTTTTCGTTGGCCGCGAAGGCTTGATGCGCGTCGATCGCGGAGGCACGGACGCGGCGCAGCCGTTCGGCGACGAGGTCGGCGCCTTGGCCGGTCCAACATGATTCCAGCTTCGTCAGGGTTCCGGACAGGTCCTGGCTCATCGCCTCTTGCTCGCTGGCCAGTTCGCGCGCGGTGGCCGCGCCTTCATGCCATCCGCTGGGATCGGAGGACTGGACTTCTTTGACGATGTCCTCGATGGGCACCGTCAGCTCCTGGTGCTGGTCGAGGTACTGCTTGATCGGCTCCCAGAACTTCATGTCACCGGCCGGCTTTCCGCTTCAGCGTGGTGATGACGTTATCGGCGACTGACGCCGCGAGCGGGCAAGGGTCGACCTTGCCGCGCTTGGTCTCTCCCGGAGAAGCCTCGACCGCGAAGGAAAGCTGGTCGGTGACGCCGACGTTGACGTCGCAGGAGTTGGAATTCGGCCCGGGGCTGACGCTGTAGGCGACCGCGGGGAAGCCCTGGATGGGAGGGAGCACGTCGAAGCGTTTCATCTGCGGCCGGACGTTGGCGTAGACGTTGCTGAGGCCGTCGTTGTTCTTGGCGAAGAAGGACAAGCCGATAAAGCTGTGGGTATCCGGGCTGGTCCAATCGCAGGCGCGAGTGGGAACGCTGTCGGGCTTGCCGGTTACCGCGGAGCCGAGCTGGAAGGTGAGTTGTTCCGGGGTGAGCGCCTGGCACGGGTCGCCGGAGAGCACGTTGTCGGGCAGTGGGTTCTCGACCTTCGGCGCACCGCCGTAAGGCAGCGACGGAGCCGATGACGCGGTGCTCGGTCCCGCGGTTCCGTCCGTGGGCGTGGAGCAGGCAGCGGCGAAGGCGGCGACGCTGAGCACCGCGAGGATGGTGCGCGGGTTCATCCGAAGTTTCCTTGAGCGCCGGGGCTGTGGGCGGTGTTCTGAACGGACTTGGCCTGGCTCTGATCGCTCTCCCCGATCGCGGCCAGCGCTTTCCGGATCCGGTCGATCAGTTCGGTGACGTAGGACAATTGCAGGTCGATGTGCTTGCTTCCGTAGGAGAACGCTCCCTGTTTCCCGGTGCTGGCACCGACCATGGCGACCTGCATCGCCATGGTCGACGGGTCCTTCGACGGCGGTTTCATGGCGCACAACGCGGTGACTTTGCGCTGCATTGCCAACAGCCGGTCTTGGTACCCGCGCAGCTCTTGCAGTATTTCCTTCGCGATATCCGCGTCCAGGGAGAACCCGCCCTGGCGGGGCTGGGATTCCCACGGGTGCAAGACCGAGAACTCGACGTCCTCCCACACGCGAAGCCCTCCCCATGTTCGGTGTCACCAAATGCAGACAGCTAACAAAGTAGCTGATCACTCACTGCCTGTGTGACGTTCTCCGAAATGCGGAAAGCAGCTAGACATAAATGCTCTAGTCGCAATTTCTATGGCATTCCACGAACAGTTGTGAATGCCCAGTTCAAGCCGACAAATGCCGGACCGCCGCCCGGTGGACGTCCGGCAGCAGGGGGTTTTCGTCGCTGGCTCGGCTGGCTACCACGATCTGACAGGGGTCGATCCCGTCGATCGTCACCGTGGTCAGGTCCGGCCGGGCGCGGATGCGGCAATCGGTCAGCGGCAGGACCGCTACGGCCCGCCCCTCGGCGACCAGTTCCACTTTGTCCTCGTAGCTTTCCGCGAGGGGAGGTGCTGCGACACCGTCCGGCCGCGGTTCCGAACGCCAGAACTGCCGCCAAGTCGTTGTCGGGCCGGTACAGGGGAGTACGGGTTCCTCTGCGAGATCCCCCACTCCGACGGAATCCTTGGCGGCCAACGGATGCTCCTTCGAAACGACCAAAACCCGGGGTTCGTCGCGAAGAACAGTCACGCGCAGGTCGTCCGATGGGAACGGGAAGGGGAGACGGGACACCAGCGCGTCCACGCGGTGTTCCGGCAGCGCGACGGTGTCGTTCCAGCGCAGATGCCGGGTGCGGATCTCGGCGTCGGGATGGCGTCGGCGCAGATCGCGGACCACGGGGGTCACGATGAAGTCGTCGGTGTAGCCGAGGGTGACCGTTTGCGGGGCCGCGGCGGCTTTCGTGGTGCGGCGGGCCAGGTGGGCGGTCGCCAGCAGTTCCTGTGCGTAGGGGAGGAAGGCCTCGCCCGCCTTGGTGAGCTGGGTGCCTTGCCGCGTGCGTTTCAGCAGGCGGACTCCCAGTTGGTCCTCCAGGCGCTGGAGCTGCCTGCCCAGTGACGGCTGCGCGACGTGCAGCGCGGCAGCGGCTCGGCCGATGTTCCGGTGTTCGGCGACGGCGGTGAAGTACCGCACCAGCCGCAGGTCGAAGTCCGCGCTGGGGTCGAACGGGCTGGTCACGGACTCCAGGTTACGCGTCATGCGGGGCAGGCATGACGACCTGCGAAACGGGTCTTGGACGGTGGAGCGAAACCGTTCTTGACTGGGTTCAAGGAAAGGAGAGGGCGAGAAATGAAGTACGAGGGCAAACGGGTTGTGATTGTCGGCGGAACCAGTGGGTTCGGGTTTACCGTGGCGAAGCGGTTGACCAGTGAGGGCGGACGGGTGATCGTCACCGGGCGCAAGCGGGAGCAGCTCGACAAGGCTGCTGTTGAGCTGGGAGAACGCGCCGTCGTGGTGCGCAGCGACATCGCCTCGCTGGCGGAGCTCGACGCGTTGGCGGATCGCGTGGAAAAAGAGTTCGGAACGATTGACGCGGTATTCGTGAATGCGGGTGTGGCGAAGATGGCTCCGCTTGCCGAGGTCCGCGAAGAGGATTTCGATGAGTTGTTCGCCATCAACGCCAAGGGACCCTATTTCACGGTACAGAAGCTCGCGCCGTTGCTGAACGAGGGCGGAGCGGTGGTGCTCACGACGTCGGTGGCGAACGTCCGCGGGGTGCCGATGATGAGCGGGTATGCCGCGACAAAGGCGGCGCTGCGATCGATGGCCCGCAGTTTCGCGACTGAGCTGCTGCCGCGCAAGATCCGGGTCAACGCGGTCAGCCCGGGACCGATCGACACCGGCATCCTGGACCGGTCGCTCCCGCCGGAGGTCGCGGAGCCGGCGAAAGCTCAGATGACCGCCGACAATCCGATGTCCCGCTTCGGTGCCCCGGAGGAGGTCGCGACGGCGATGCTGTTCCTAGCCTTCGACGCCACCTACACCACTGGCGCGGAGCTACCGGTCGACGGCGGCGTGTCTCAGCTCTGAAGCGCCCGCCGCCACACCTCGGCACCGCAGCGGCACAGTTCGGTCGGCTCCACCGCGGCTGGGTCGAGCAGGCATTGCAGTGCGATGCCGCGGAGCTGTCCGACGATCGCCACGGCGAGCTGTTCCGGATCGGCGTCGGCGCGGATGGTGCCGTCGGCGACGCCGGCTGCGATCTCCTGGCGCAGGTCGTCGCGGAAGGCTTGGTCGCGTTCGCGGAAGATCGGGGCCAGTTCCGGGGCGGTCATCGATTCCGCCCACAGCACCAGGAAAGCCCGGCTCAGCACGTCCGGCTCGGACAGCTGGGCGACGTAGCCGTCGATCAGCCGCACCAGCCGGTCCAGGCCGGGTGCCAGGGTGTCCAGTCCGGGGACGAAGCCGGTTTGCGTGGTGCGGGCTAGTTGTTCCAGCAGGGCTTGTTTGCCGCCGAAATGGTGGGTGACCAGGCCGCGGCTGTAGCCGGCGCGCTCGCCGACGCGCGCCAGGGTCACGGCGCGCACGCCTTCCTCGACGACCAGCTCGGCGGCGGCTTCGAGCAGTGCGGCCGCCGCCTGGTCGCGGCGTTCCTGTTGAGTGCGGCGCGGCATGGGAAGAAACCCTACAACATACTTGCCAGCCAACAAGCAAGTATGCGTAAGGTGGGGAGCATCGAGAGGGAGGAAACCCCAATGACCGCAGTTTTCGTCCATGGCAACCCGGAGACCGCCGCGGTGTGGGACCGTCTGCTCGCTGAGCTGGGCGACCGGCCGACTGTATGCCTGTCCCCGCCCGGATTCGGCGCGCCGTGGCCTGAAGGGTTCGGCGCGACGGCCGTCGAGTATCGCGACTGGCTGATCGCCGAGCTGGAGAAGTTCCCCGAACCGGTCGACCTGGTCGGCCACGACTGGGGCGGCGCGCACGTGCTCAACGCCGTCATGGCGCGCCCGGAGCTGGTGCGCAGCTGGGCCAGTGACACAGCGGGCGCGTTCCACCCGGATTACGTCTGGCACGACCTCGCGCAGGGGTGGCAGAAACCGGGCGTCGGCGAGGAATCCGTCGCGGCGATGTTCGGTGCGCCGGTGGAAGCCCGGGCCGAACGCCTGGTCGGCGGCGGAATGCACGAGTCGGTGGCCGCCAAGGTCGCCGCGGGGATGAACGACGACATGGCCCGCGCAGTGCTGCCGCTCTACCGGTCCGCGGCACAGCCGGCGATCGCGGAGTTCGGCCGGGATCTCGGACGCGCGGCGGAGCGTCCTGGCCTCGTCGTGCTGGCGACTGAGGACCACTTCGTCGGGACGGACGAGCAACGTCGCGAGGCGGCCGCACGGGCCGGTGCGAAGGTCGCGGTGCTGGAGGGGCTCGGGCACTGGTGGATGACACAGGATCCGGTCCAGGGTGCGCGGATCCTGACGGAGTTCTGGGACTCGTCCAAATAGGACGGTTCAGGCGCGCGCGACGAGATGGAACACCCGGCTGAGCCGCCGGTACGGATCTCGTCGCGCGGCCTCCAGCTCGACCGCCGCGATCTGGTCGATCCGGCTCTCGTCGACGTCCAGGTCCATCCAGTCGGCGAACAGCCAAACTCCGTACCAGGCAAGCGGTTCTGCCCCCTGATCGGCGAGGAGCTGCGACAGCTCAGTCACCGTGTCGGCGCGCGTGTCCACGCCGAGGACGCCCCGCTCGCCGTGTGCGTCGAACGCCGTCAGCGCGTCGCTCCACCGCCGTTCCAGTGCGGGGAGGACGGCCAGCGTCTCGGCGTTGAGTGCCATCATTGAGACGATCCCGCCGGGTGCCGCGCAGGCGCACAGCGCGTCGATCATCGGCGCGGGATCGTCCACGTACATCAGCACGCCGTGGCACAGCACCGCGTCGAATTTCTGGCCCGCGGTTGCCGCGACGGCGTCCTCGCCGCGGCTGCGTACCAGTCGGACTCGCTCGCGAACGTCGGCTGGCTCGGCTGCGAGACGCTGTTCCGCCTTCGACAGCATCGCGTCGGAAGAGTCCAGCAGGACGACGTCGTAACCCAAGTGCGCCAACGGAAACGACTGATGTCCGGCCCCGCCGCCGACGTCCAGCACGGTGGCGGGCGGCGGAGGCAGGTGCGCCATGAGCTGCTGATGCAGGACGTACGTGCGAACGCGACCCTTAACCGTCGCGTACGCGCCTTCCACGAACGGACTTGCCAGCGCGGCCCAGGCGTCGGTCTCCATGTCGTTCATAGTGCTCTCAGATAGAGAGTGACGCGCGTCACATAAAGTCCGTGTCCAGAACCCGCCGCCGCCTCCGACCACTCCCCGAAAGACCCCGAAACCACGAGGAGCAAGACGATGAAGTTCCTGATCAGTCTGCACATCAACCAGTCCGTCCTCGACGCGCTGACCGACGAGGAGAAGGAAGCCCTCGGCAACGGCGTCACCGCGTTCATGGAGTCGACGAAGAAGTCCGGCGAGCTGATCGCCGCGCAGGCGCTGGCCGATCCGTCGCAGGCCGCGGTGGTGTCGGTGCGGGGCGGGCAGCTGGTCGTGACCGACGGGCCGTTCCTCGAATCCAAGGAGTTCCTCGGCGGCTACTACCTGATCGACGTCGAGAGCAAGGAGCGCGCGATCGAGCTGGCCGCGCAGGTGCCGGACGCCGCGATCGAGGGGCTCGGCGTCGAGGTGCGCCAGGTGATGTTCTCGGAAGGACAATTGGACGCGTGAGTTCTCCCTCCGTCGAGGACCTGCTGCGCGAACTCGTGCCGCAGGTCCTTGGCGTGCTGGTGCGCCGGTACGGCCAGTTCGAGGGGTGCGAGGACGCGGTGCAGGAAGCCGTCCTCGCCGCCTCTCAGCAGTGGCCGGTCGAAGGCGTGCCGAACAACCCGCGCGGCTGGCTGTCGACAGTCGCGTCCCGGCGCTACGTCGACCAGTTGCGCAGCGACCTGGCGCGCCGGGAGAGGGAGCTGGCGAACGCCGTCGAGGCTGCGCCCGAAGTGCCGGACACCGACGACACGCTGCTCCTGCTGTTCCTGTGCTGCCATCCGGCGCTGACCCCGGCGTCGCAGACCGCGTTGACCCTGCGGGCGGTCGGCGGGCTGACCACGGCGGAGATCGCCCGCGCGTTCTTGGTCCCGGAGGGCACGATGGCTGCCCGGATCAGCCGTGCGAAACAGAGCATCAAGGCGGCGGGCAGTTCGTTCCCCGGGTCGGAAGGGCCGGAGCGGCTGAATGTCGTGCTGCAGGTGCTTTACCTGATTTTCAACGAGGGCTACACCGCCTCTTCCGGCAGCGACCTGCACCGCGCGGACCTGGCGTACGAGGCGATCCGGCTGGCCAGGATGGTGCACGCGCGGCTGCCGGACGACAGCGAAGTGACCGGTCTGCTCGCGTTGATGCTGCTGACCCACGCGCGCCGGGCGGCTCGCACGACGCCGTCCGGCGACCTGGTTCCGCTGGCCGACCAGGACCGCACGACGTGGGATCGCGCGATGCTCGACGAGGGCACTGAGCTGGCGAAAGCGTCGCTGGCCGGTTCGACGCTCGGTCCGTATCAGCTGCAGGCGGCCATCGCCGCGACACACGCCGACGCGGACACCGCGGAGGAGACCAACTGGCGGCAGGTGCACGCGCTTTACCTGATCCTGGAACGGATCGCGCCCAATCCGGTGGTGACGCTGAACCGGGCCATTGCGCTCGCCGAGACCGAGGGGCCGCGGGCCGGGCTCGCCCTGCTGTCCACATTAGACGGTGAGGAGCGGATGGCGCGGCACCACCGGCTGCTGTCGGTGCGGGCGCATTTGCTGGAGAAGGCCGGGGATCTGCCTGGCGCGTACGAGAACTACCGGCAGGCGGCCAAAGCGACAGCGAGTATCGCGGAGAAACGCTATTTGGAATCCCGGGCCGCCCAGGTGCGCGAGTGAATTCTCCGCGACCGGGCTCGCGGGCCGGTCGCGAGGTCGAGTAGGTTGCGCTGCGTGTCCCGGACGTCTGAGAGCGTGCCTGACGAGGTAATGCAGGTCTCGATCGTGGACCGGCTGTTCGCCCGCGCCGACGACGAACGGCCGCTGTTCACCCACCAAGAGCACACCCGCGGCGTCGAGCACACGCTGACGTGGGCGGAGTTCGCCGCCAAAGTCCGGATCGTGGCAGGCGAATTGCGCCGGGTCGCGGAACCGGGCGAGCGCGTCGCGATTCTCGCCGGGCAGGAACTCGCTTACCCGCTGGCGTTTTTCGGCGCTCTCGCCGCCGGGATGGTCGCCGTTCCGCTGATGCTGCCGGGCAACCGCGCGCAGGCCGACCGGCTCGCCGGGGTCCTCGCCGATTCCGGCGCGCGAGTGTGGGCGACGTCGTCGGCGGTCGCGGCGAAGGTGCGCGAGTTCAGCGACCCCGGCGACCTCGTGGTGGTGGACGAACTGTCCGGACCGGGTGCCGACCCGGTGCGCGTGGACCCGGAAAGCCCGGCGTACCTGCAGTACACCTCGGGGTCGACGCGCGAACCGGCGGGCGCGGTGATCCCGCACCGGGCGATCGTCGCGGCCTGCTGGCAGGCCAGCCACGCCTACGCCTCCGACGAGCAGACGACCTGCGCGGGCTGGATCCCGTTCTTCCACGACATGGGCCTGATCCAGCTGCTGTGCCTGCCGGTTTACGCAGGCGGCCGGTCGGTGTTCATGTCCCCGGCGGAGTTCGTGCACCGGCCGCAGCGCTGGCTGCGGCAGATGTCGGACTACCCGGCCGTTTTCACCGCGGCCCCGAACTTCGCCTACGACCTGGCGGCCGACGCCGGCGCGGAGGACGACCTCGATCTTTCGGACGTCCGGGTCGCGCTCAACGGCGCCGAGCCCGTCCGGCCGCGCACGGTCGAGCGGTTCCACGAGGTGTTCGGCCCGCGCGGGTTCCGTCCGGAGGCGCATCGTCCGTCGTACGGGCTGGCCGAGGCCACGGTGTACGTCGCGAGCGCGGGCGAGGAAGGACCGCGCGGCGCGGTGCTCGACCGGGAAGCGCTGGCCCAGGGTCAGGCCGTCGAAACGCCGGACGGCCAGCCGGTGATGTCGGTGGGACGGCCGGTCGGACAGCTCGTCCGGATCGTCCACGACGGACGCGAACAGCCCGAAGGCGAGGTCGGCGAGATCTGGGTGCACGGCCAGAACGTCGCGTCCGGCTATTGGGGCCGCGGCGACGCGGACGCGTTCAGCGGCGTTCTCAATGGGCTCGACGGCTGGCTGCGCACCGGCGACCTCGGCGTTTTCCACCGCGGAGACCTCTACGTCACCGGCAGGCTCAAAGACCTGATCGTCGTCGACGGCCGCAACTTCCACCCGCAAGACCTCGAAGCCGCGGCGGGCGAGGCGCATCCGGCGATCCGCCGCGACCGGGTCGCCGCGTTCGGCGTCGCCGACGACCACGGCGAGGGTGCGATGGTCGTCGCGGAATGGGCCCGCGGCGCGGAAGCCGAGGTCAAAGACGTGACCAGGGCGGTGCTGCGCGCGGTGTCGAGCGAGCACGACCTCACGCTCCGTGCGGTACACCTGGTCCCTTCTGGCGGACTTCCGCGCACTTCCAGCGGGAAGGTCGCCCGGTCCGCCGCCAAAGCGCGTTACGGTGGCGTGCGTGGGTGATCACTGCGCCGAGGTCACGAAGGTCGTCAGCGACACCTTCCGGCTCGACCCGGCCCTCGTCGTGCCCGACGCTCCGCTGGAGGAGCTCGGCATCGACTCGAAGGGCCGGATCCGGCTTCTCGCGGCGCTGGAGATCTACTACGACGTGTCGATCGATCTGGACCAGCTCGATCGGTTCACCGACGTGGAATCCGTGGCGGACGTGCTCGCGGAGGCCCTGGCAGCTAGCCGAGCTGAGGAGAAGCACTGAAATGAGCGGTGGGGGCGGGTACACCGCGACAACCGAAGCGTTGTCGAAGGCGTCGAAGAAAATCGGCGACCTGGCGGAGAAGCTGCTGGACGACAATCCGGACCTCGAACACTCCGAGCTGACCAAGGAGAAGTTCGGCCGGGTGCACCAGGCGCACGCCGACAAGTACCTCGAGGGGACCAAACAGCTGTGGGGGGCGCTCTCCGGCTACAGCAAGGCCCTCGAAGCGTTCGGCACGAACATCAGCACCGCCGGCTCTGCCTACGGCAAGAACGAGGACAACCAGTCCGGCGCCATTAACAAGACCGGCAACGGCGTCGACGGGATTCTCTGATGGCGGACGACAAGCAGCAGCCGAAGACGTGGCCGGATGTCAAGAAGCTGCTCGACAACTCGGCGGTGCCGCCGGAGCTGAAGGACGGGCTGCTCCGGGCGTGGGTGCACGAACACCCGCATCCCGAAGGCGAAGAGGGCAAGGACGTCGCGAAGTACATCAAGTCGTACGGGCGGACGTTCATCCCCATCCCGAACGATCCGTTCGCGGCACCGGGCGGTGCACCGAAGCTCGAACAGATCTACGAAGAGGCCCGGCAGAAGGGCCAGCAGAACAGCTACAACCAGGACGAGAAGAAAAAGGAAGTCGACAAGGGCAAGGACGAGCTCGGCAAGAAGCAGCCGCCCGCTCCTGGGCAGGGCAAGGACGCCGGGGCCACCGGCACGAAGACGTCCGATGAACTCTTCGACCCCGCGGCGGCCGCGCTGCGGGTGTTCGAGACCTTCGGCGGGCTGCTCGAGAAGATCCCCGACGACTGCAAGGGGAACACGCGCAAGCTCGACCTCGACAAGGACATCCGCGGTCCGTTCGACGAGCAGCGCGGCATCAGCTTCGAGGGCTTCGTCAACGACGCCATGCATTTCAAGCACGGCTCGGAAACCGTGAAGTCGACGCTGACCGAAACCGGAACCGAACTGGGCACCCTGTTCGGGACCTGGACCGGAGCCGGAGCCGACGCGGCGTCGGACAAGTACAACGAGAGCATCCAGAAGAAGGCCGCGAAGCTGGGGGACGACCTCAGCCACGCCAGCGAAGCGACACTGCACACCACGAAGACGCTGTTCGACCTGTGCAAGGGGAAGGCCGACCAGGTCATCGCGCTGTACCGCGATCAGGTCGGCAAGGCCGACTACACGATGGCGCAGAAGGTCATCGCGGTCGCCAACGGCGAGCACGGCAGCGTCAACGACCTGGCCCAGATCGCCGGCTGGATGGACTACAACTTCGGCACCAACCTGGTCGACACCCTCAACGACCAGGGCTGCTGCGACGACGACGAGATCCAGAGCCACGGCAAGGATCTCGCCAAGCAGTGGATCATGAACCAGTTCAACCCCGACATGTGGGACACCATCTACAAGGGGTTCGAGAAGGCCTGCAAGGACGCCAAGGACCTCGTCGACAAGGCTTACGACGCCCTCGACAAGGAAATGGGCAAGATCAAGAACAAGTTCGAGGGCGCCAAGGACGGCGGGGCCGGAGGCTCTGGCGGTTCGGGCGGTCCTGGTGGCGGCGGTCCCGGCGGGGGCGGTCAGGGGCCGGGCGGCAAGGGTCCGGGCGGTAAGGGCGGCGGCCAGGGTGGTTCTGGCGGCGGTCCCGGTGGCAGCGGTCAGGGTGGCGGCTACGGCGGTGGCCAGGGCGGTCCCGGCGGTGGCCACGGCGGCGGAACCGGGGGCGGCACTGGAGGCGGGTCCGGTTCGGACACGCCGCAGGGCGACCACCCCGGTGGCAGCGGCAGCGGCGGCGGCTTCGGTGGGGGAACCGGAGGCGGCACCGGCGGCGGATCCGGTTCGGGCGGCGGGTCCGGCAGCGGTTCCGGCGGGGGCGGCGGGAAGGTTCCCGACCTCGACGTTCCGTCCGATTCCCCGGGCGGTGGCCCGCTCGGCGGGGGCTCGGGCGGTGGTCCCGGCGGCGGGACCGGCGGAGGCGGTCCGGTGGACGGTCCGCCGATCAAGACCGATTCCGGTGGCGGTTCCGGCTCCGGTGGCTCCGGCCCCGGTGGCTCTGGTCCGGGCGGTTCGGGCTCGGGCGGTTCGGGGTCCGGCGGCGGTCAGGACCAGCACCAGTCCGAGGAAGAGGCCCGGCAGAAGGCCGAGCAAGAGGCCAAGCAGAAGGCACAGGCGGAGGCCAAGCAAAAGGCCGAGGCCGCGATGGAGTCGTTGAAGAAGGACGCGCTGGGCAGCCACGGCGGCGGCAGCCTCGGCGGACCGGGCGGTTCGGGTGAACCCGGTTCGACCGGCGGCGACGGCAAGGGCCCGGACGGCAAAGTCCCGGACGACAAGATCCCCGGCGACAAGGGCGGGGGCGGCTCTCCCGGCGGCGGCGGTCCGGTGGACGGTCCGCCGATCAAGACCGACCCCGCCGACGGCGGTCCTGGCGGCGAAGACGGCAAGGGCCACGACGGCAAGCCGGGCGAGGACAAAGACCACGACGGCAAACCTGACGACGGCAAGCCCGGCGAGGACAAGAACCACGACGGCAAGCCCGACGACGGCAAGCCGGGTGAAGACAAGAACCACGACGGCAAGCCCGACGACGGCAAGCCCGGCGAGGACAAGGACCACGACGGCAAACCCGACGAAGACGGCCGGGATGTCCTGAAGGTCAAGCAGGGCGACAAGACGTTCGAGATGTCCGAGCCGGACCACGACGGCAAGATGGACATCAAGATCGGCGAGGGCTCCGGGAACGTCAAGGACTTCAAGATCGACTGGTCCGACGACAAATCCGGGCACGACGGCGGCGACGGACAGCACGGCTCCGAGGTCCACCACCCCGGGCCGGACGGCAAGATCCACCTCCGCGACGGCGACACGAAGATCACCGCCGAGCGTCCGGACGGGCCGAACGGGCCGACCGTCGTCACGGTCGACGACGGCAAGGGCAATCCGACGACGTACACCCTCGGCGAGGAAGACAAACCGCAGGGCATGCGTCCGGTCGACCACGGACCGCAGATGCCCGGCGACAGCACCGGGCGGCACCACGCGGGCGACGGTCCCGGCCAGCACGGCGACGACGGTCCCGGCAAGCACGCCGGCGACCACAAGGGACCCGAAGGTCCAGGACACGGCGGTGCCTCGCCCAGCGGCAGCCACCCCACGCCGGGCCATCCGGTGGAGGGCGGTCCAGGGCCGGAGATCTCGCACACCGGTGATCCGCTCGGCGGCCACTCCGCGCCGGTGCATGCGATGCACGGCGGTCCGGGTCCGGAGATCTCCCACACCGGTGACCCGCTCGGCGGGCACCCGGCGCACGCCGGCGAGCCGGTCGGCGGACCTCCGGCAGGCGGTCCGGCCCAGCCACTGCACCACGGCGTTCCGAGCGGAGCTCCAGGCCTGCCGATGCAAGGGCCCGGTCCGGAGATCTCCCACACCGGCGGTCCGGGGGTGCAGCACAGTGCTCCGCTGCACGGCGGGCCCATGGTCGGCGTCGACAGCACGCCGGTGTCCCACTCCGGCGGCGGGTTCTCGCAACCGGCGGGCGACCACCCCGGCGGCTCCGGTCAGCCAGGGCAGTCCGGCGGCAGCGGGATGCCCGGCATGGGTCCGATGGGCGGCGGGCAAGGCGGTGGCGGCGGAGGCGGCGACACCGAGCGGCGCGCGGCGTACCGGGTCGAGGGCGCGGTCTTCGACAACCTCGGCGAGCCGGCCAAGCGGATCACTGGTTCACTCGACGATGACGACGACGCGCCGATCATCCGGACCAGGTAGGAGGGACGCATGAGCGAAACCGCCGCGATGAAAGCCGAACTGGACTCTCTCGTCCGGGAACAGGCCGACCGCCGGGCGCTGCGCGAGCAGAAGGCCGAAGAGATCAAGGCGCAGTCCCAGGAGTACATGACGAAGCAGGTGCAGGCGGCCGAACGGTACGTCCAGCATCGGCGGGAGCTGGGCAAGCGCAAGACCAAGTCCGGCTGGAGCACGGACCGGCCGACCACCGAACCGCCCTCGGCGTTCGACTCGGACGAGTTCGGCAACGAGCCGGGTTCGGCGTCTCCGTTCGCGGTGACCCCGGCTCCGCGCGGTCCGCGGAACGAGGCTCCGCGCCGTCCGTCCCGGCGTCCGCGTCCGGTGGAAGACGACGAGGACGACGACGCCTTCCTCAACAACCGTTGGCGCGACTGAGGTGCTGACCCGGGAGGGGGCTTTCCGGCCCCCTCCCGGCGGTCAGACCCGGACCAGCATTTTCCCGGCGTTCTCCCCGCGCAGCATCCCGATGAACGCGTCCACCACGCGCGAAAACCCTTCTGCCACAGTCTCGTTCACGAGCACCTGCCCGCTGCGGAGGTGCGGGATCAGGAATTCCTCGAATTCCTCGCGCGCGTCCAGGTGATTGCGCACCAGAAACCCTTCGATCCGAAGGCTTTTCCCGACGACGTCGAACAAATTGTGCGGCGCGCTCGGCGGCGTGCGCAGGTTGTTGTACTGCGCGACCGATCCGCACCAGGCGACCCGGCCGCGTTCGCGCAGGGCATCGATCGCGGCGGCCAGGTGATCGCCGCCGACGTTGTCGAAGTACACGTCGATTCCGTCCGGCGCCGCTTTGGCGAGCAGGTCGGTGACCGGGCCGTCGTGGTAGTTGAAGGCGGCGTCGAAACCGAGGTCGCGGGTCAGCT
This sequence comes from Amycolatopsis sp. NPDC054798, assembly GCF_053611505.1. Taxonomy (NCBI): domain Bacteria; kingdom Bacillati; phylum Actinomycetota; class Actinomycetes; order Pseudonocardiales; family Pseudonocardiaceae; genus Amycolatopsis; species Amycolatopsis sp. NPDC054798. The sequence goes on from NZ_JBSHAM010000008.1 coordinate 135,567, forward strand.
GCTCGACCTTCGCCGCGGATCCGGCGCTGCCCACGATCCGTCCCGCGCCAAGTAGCCGGGCGATCTGCCCGGCCGCGCTTCCCACGGCACCGGCCGCCGCCGAGATGAACACGTCGTCGCCGGGGCGGACTTGCGCGATCCGGGTCAGGCCGACGTACGCAGTGAGTCCGGTTCCCCCGAGGACGCCGAGGTAGGCGCTCAGCGGAACGCCGTCCGCCGGGGTGATCGTGCGGGCGTCGGCGGGGGTGAGGACGGCGTGGGTAGCCCAGCCGTGCCGGTGGAACACCGTCGTGCCGACCGGCAGAGCGGGCTCCTTCGATTCGACCACCTCGCCGATCGTGCGGCCCTCCAAACCGGCGCCGAGTTCCCAGCCGCCCCATTCCATGAGTTCGCGCATGTACGGATCGACGGACAGGTACCGGTTTTCGACCAGCACCTGTCCGTCGGCGAGGTCCGGCAGCGGCTGGGTGACGAACTCGAAGTCGGCGGCGCTCGGCGCGCCCTCGGGGCGGCGGATTTGGCGGACGGCGGTCAGGGACACGGGATCTCCTTAGCGAACGGCTTGACCAGCAACTTAGGCACGGCGGAGCCGCCGCGGCAGACCGCCGGATCGATGGTTCACGCCAATCCATGAATCTCGCTCATGCTTCCGATTAGGCTGGCCGCATGGAAGCTGCCGACCTCACTCCGGGCGAGTTGCGCCTGCTGCTCGCCGTGGAGCGCACCGGCAGCTTCACCGCCGCTGCCGCCGAGCTGAGCCTCACCCAGTCCGCGGTCTCGCACGCCGTCCGGACCTGCGAACGCAAGGTCGGCGCCGTCCTCTTCGACCGCGGCCGAACCGGTGCCCGTCCGACCGCTGCCGGTGCCCGCGCGCTCGTGCACGCCCGGCTGATTCTGCGCCAGCTCGACGTTCTCCGCGCCGAAGCCCGGGGCGCAGCGGCCGGAACCCTCACCGGTCCGTTGCGGATCGCCGCTTTCCGCAGCGCGGCCGCGCATCTCCTGCCCCCAGCGCTGGAACGCTTGGCTGCCAAGCATTCCGGCCTGAACCCGCAGGTGCTGATCGTCCCCGAACTGGGCCGAGGCACCGCGGGCGAGGTGGCCGACGGCCGCGCGGACGTCGCCATCGCCACCCTCGGCGAGGACGAAACCCCGCCGGCCGGATTGGTCGCCGGAGAACTGTTCCGGGAGCCGTATTACCTGGTCAACCCGGGCAGCCTGGCCGATCCGCGCGGCCTGCCGCTGCTCGACTGGCCGGAGAACTGCTCCTCCTACACCCGGTCCTGGTGGGCTCGGCAGGACTGGCTGCCGTCAGCGAAAATGGAGGTCGCCGACGACGGCGTCGTCCTTTCCATGGTGGCGCAAGGGATCGGCATGGCGATCCTGCCGAAGCTCACCCTCGCCGCCATCCCGCCCGGAGTCGCCGTCACCCCGATCGCCGACCCGCCCACCCGGCGGATCGGGTACGTCGCCACCTACGCGGGCGCACAGTCCCTCGCGGTGCGCGAACTGGTGCGGGAATTGCGGGCGGTGTCCGAAGCGGTCAAGGAAAGCGCGAAATAGTCAGGCAGCGGCACGGGGTCAGTGCAGCGGGGTGAGATGCTCGTGCCCGATGACCCGCTCGCGATGCCGGACAGTCAGGTCGAGCCCGGAGATCTCGTAGCGGTAATCGCCGTTGGACGCGGTGAATCCGGTGGAAGTCCGGTCGGCCGGAAGCGAGATGTGATTGTCCGCAGTGGCCGGTTTGCCTTTGATCTGACCGTCGTAGTGATACGAGCCGTCCGAGCCGACGCAGATCGTCACGGTGTGTTTTCCGGTGTCGTACCGGGCCACCAACCCGGCCCCGGAACCGGAACCGGGCAGCCACTGCGCTGCCTCTGCCGGACACGGCGTCGCGGCCGAGGTTTGCGCGGGCTGCTTGAACTTCGAGCCGAGGTAGGCGAGGAAGCTGCTGCCGTAGATGAGCGCGAAGAGGCCGAAGGCCGCCAGCACCAGCCAGGGGACGACTCGGTGCTTCCTCCGGGGCGAGACAACCGGTCGCGGGGGGTACGACGGCGGCTTCGGCGGAGAAGGGGGTCGTGGCGGCGGCACCGGGGCCAGCGCGATCGTCGGTCGCTCCGGTTTCGTGTGCTTCGATTCCACGAACGCGACGGTCTCGTCGGCCGCGATCGTGAGCGGACGATGGTCGGGGAGAGCAAGTTCGCCGGTCGCGCTTCCTGCCTCCCGGCCGCAGACCCGGCACACCGACTGTTGCGCGTAATTGTTGGTATGGCAGGAATCGCACGACCAATCAGCCTTGTCCGGCATCGAATACCACCACCTCGTCATCGTCTCCGGAGCGGAAGGTCACCCAGTCCTGGTCGCGGGGAGCGCGACGTACCGGAAGCGGCGCGAGTACCGGGGCCGACGGAGGTCTCGGCGGTCTCGGAGGACTTGGCGGGCCGGCGTGCGGCGGGGCGCTCACCTCGTCGACCAGCCTCTGCAGGAAAACCCGGTACCGCTCCGGAAACCACATCGGAAGTTCGACCAGCGCGTCCCGGCCCCAGCGCATGGTCAAGTCCAGCCGGAGCAGTTCCTGTCCGGTCAGCCCGGGTTCGATGGAGAGCGACGCCGCCGCGCAGCTGCGGACCGGGATCCGGAACTGCGCCGGCGGCGCTCCCGGCCGGGGGCGTTCGCTGACGATCAGCAACGCCCGGTCCCGGTACAGCACGACGTCCGGCCCCTCGATCGCAGGCGGCAGCGGGCGCGGGGGAGCTTGCGACGGCGGGGGCAGCACGTGCCGCCGCCGGCCCGGCCAGCGGAAGCGGCGGCTCAAAGACTGCTCGCGATCGTGGCGATGATCTGGTCCATTTCCCATTCTTCGAGCCCTTCCCCCGCGGTGGAAGGAAAGAAGAGCGTGTTGTTCCAGTCGTCGGCGATGTCCTCCCACGGATAGGCCTCGGGCGCGAAGAGCAGCAGCCGTTTGGCCGAGTTCTCCATCTGCGCGCCGCGCTGCTGTGCGTGGCCCCACCAGGTGAAAAGCTCGTCCAGCGAACCCGGGATCGCGGACGGGTAACCGGCGGCGCCGCGTTGCCGCGGATCGCCGAGGCGATGCGCGGGCGCGTCGGTGAAAACGACGATCACGTGCCTGCGCCGGTCGAGACCGGTCTCCCATTCGGACTGCATCGCGACGGCGAGAGCTTCCAGCCCGGACTCGGGTTCGTCCCCGCCGCCGTCCGGCTCCAGCGCGCGGACAGTGCGTTCGAACTCGTCCACCTTCGCCGGCACGGAAAGGAACTCCGTCGCGGACAAGGCGTCGTCGGCGCGGTCCCCGAAATCGCGGAACGCCACGACCTTCAGCCGCAGGCTGCGGATCCGCCTGCCCTTGTCGGCCATCTCCTGCATGAGCCTGCCGGGGAAGGTCAGCGCGCTCGCCTTCACATTGTCCAGGATCGGCCGCATGCTTGCCGTGGTGTCGATGCACAACACGATGTCGACCGCGTAGCCGAGATCGGTTGCGGTTTGCTGGTTCATCGGGTTCCTTTCGCTGGCAGACGGCCGGTGAGATTGATCCGGACCCGGCTGCGCGCGGCGGACGGGCGCTGGGCGCGCAGCAGGGACAGCACGTCGTTGATCGTGGGCCGGGCCGAAGGCTTGTCCCGCATCGTTTCGGGCAGCAGCTCGGCCCACTCCGGCGGCAGCGCCGGATCGAGTTGCAAGTCCGCCCCGGCGAGCACCGCTGCGGCAGGTGACTCGAACTCGGCCGGAAAATCGGGCGGTGCGCCGGTCAGATAGGTGTGGATCAGCAGTCCCAGCGCGAAAACGTCCACCGCGGTGGTGAGCTGGGAGGCCCGGACGCCCGGGTCGCCGCGGAGGTAGCTGAGCCATTCCGGTGCGCCGTAGTAAGGGTTTCCGCCGACTTCGCCGGCGTCCGGCGGCTTGCCGGAAACGTAGGAATCGTCGAAGTCGATCAGCTTCGCGATGTGCAGATCGCTGCCCGGCGGCCGGTGGATCAGCACATTCTCCGGCCGGAGGTCGCCGTGGACGATCTTGTGTTCGTGCAGCAGCGCGACGCTTTCGCAGAGGGTGTGCAACAGGATGGCGCGATCCGGCGCGGCCAGGTCCGCGGGAGCCACGTCCACCGGGTCGATCCGGTCGGTGACCTTGTAGTAGCGCGTTCCCTCGGCGAAAAAGGCCTTCGCCAGTACGAGATTCCCGGCGTGCGGATGGTCCGCGCGCAGGATGCGCGAAAGTTTTTCGTGCCGTTGCTCGAATTTCCGGCAGGCGGCGAGGCGGCGTTTCTTGTCCTCGACCGAGCCCATCGAGTCCGGGCGCGGGCGTTTGGGTTCGAGGAATTCCTTGACGAAGAACTCCTTGCCGTCCTTGCGGGCGAACGCCCACAGGCATTTGCCGGCGTTCGCGTTCGACGGGCGGGTGACGATCTCGTAGCCCCGCACAACCGAACCGAGTTTCACGAGCCGCTCCCTTCGCGAGGAGGCAGCCGCCGTTCGTAGTGCTCGCGGTAGGCGAGCCAGGAGCGTTTTCTGGTCTCTACCAACGCTGTTCGCCCGCTGGCGGTCGCCCGGCGCATCGGTTCGGCGTGTTCTTCCCGCAGCCGGTCGAACCGGGCGCGGAAGCTCGCGCGGACGGCGGGGAAGTCCTCGAACCCGAGTGCGACGATCGCGATCGACGCGTCGTCCTGGGTGTAGGACTGGACTTTTTCCGTGAGCAGCACCGACCAGTGCATCGCGTCCTGCGCGCTCAGCAACGTCTCCCACAGCGCGTACTCGAACTCCGCCGGAGTGCCGACGTAGCCGAAGAAGCCGTCGGTCGCGGTGATGAGCAGGCACGGCAGTCCGGCGGCTCCCAGGCTGCCGTGGATCTGGAACGGGCCGCTCGCCTGCACCAGGTTCGTCATCGGCGGATCCTGAAGCAGCAGTTCCAATGCGTCGCCGGGTTCGGTGTCGTCGAGGCTGAGCTGCTGCAGTCCGCCCCGGGGTTCCGCTACGTAGCACCGGGAATCCCCCGCCCACATGACCTGCCACGTGACCTGGCCGCCGGCGAGTTCGAAGAGCAGCCCGGCGAAGGTCGTCGGAAGCTCGCGCTGGAGCTTGCCCCGGATTCTTCGCTGAGGCAGCACGCCGGTGCCCAGCCGATGGGCCAGGTGCGTCGCGAGCACGTGCGGGGCGACGCCTGCCGTCGTGTCGACGAACCACTCTTCGACCAGAGCGCGGGCCCGGCGGGACGCGAGCCAGGCTTGGGTGCGCAGCTGCCCGGACGGCGTTTGGCCCGCCGGGGCCCGGCCAGCGCCGCCGACCCCGTCGAAGACGGCGAGCAAACCGGACCTCGTCGGCCGGTGCAGGAGCACGAGCGGGTCGGCGTCCTCGCCCTTCCCCGCGATCCGTTCCGTCCACACCGCGATGGCGGCGAGTGCTTCCTCGGTGTGCTGCCACAGGCGTGCGGTGCCTCGCGCACCGGGAGGTACGTCCATGCCTCAGTTTTCGCTTTCCGACTCGGCGGGCCGCATGGAGCCCCGCAGCCGGCTGGCGCGTTTCGAAGACGGCGCTTTGTCCTCGGCGGTCTCCTTCTCCGGGGGAACGTTGCCCTCGACGACCTTGGCTTCTTCGATTTCCGGGGTGCCACGGGACTCCAGGCTGTCGCGGAGTTTCCGCCGCTTGCCGGGCACGGCCTTGCTCCGGTCGAAGAACTGGCCGAGGACCTGTTCGCGCACCTCGGAGGCGCTGAAGTTCTCCATGTCGGTGCCGGACAGCGTGCGCAGCACGTCGATCTGGGCCTTCACCTCGGCGGCGCGGTCGGCCCGTTCCCGGTCGAGGAGCGCCATCGGGTCGCCGTCGTCGATCGACATGATGTGGGCGAGCATGTCCTCGCGGGTCCCGCCCGCGATCGGGCGCATGGCGTCGAAGGACATTTTGCGCACCCGGATTTTCCGTTGCTCCGTCACGAATTCCTCGTTGTCGACCATCGAGACCGACACCGAGTAGCCGCTGAGCCGCACGGCGGGCGAATTGCGCGCCGAGTTGAGCCGGGCGGAGATCGCGCTCGACGCGGCCGCGGGTTCCAGCACGTCGAAGCGGGCCGCGGTCTCGCGCACGATCGACGTGAGCGACGGCAGCAGGCTGGCGGTCATGTCGGTGACCTTGTTCAGCGCGATGGCGACGGGGTCGGTGACCTGGCAGGCGAACTCGACCGTCACACGGAACGTGAAAGCCGGGTCGGAGCTCGACACGAGGATCGTGAAAGAGAGGCCGCGCGTGGCCACGTCGATCAGATGCATCCGGCGGTAGTTGCCGGTCCGGGGTTCCGGCACGCGTTCGCCGTGGCTGACCACGAGCGGGGTTCCGGCGGCCCGTTCCAGCACCATCGCGACGCCGAGCTCGGGCGAGCGCAGCGGGGCGCTCAAGCGCATGCGCCGGACTTCGACACAGCTGAGGATCGGGTTGTAGGTCTGGCTCATGATGCTTCTTCCTCGAGATCGAGCAGGGTGTCGTGGAACTCGGCGGCTTGCTCCGACGGGTCGTGCGGATCGCACGCCCAGCCGCGCAGGAGGTGCAGGACCCGTTCGAAGTCCGTCGTCCCGCGATCGGCGATCCCGGTCAGCACGCTGAGCACGGTGTCCGCCATCGAGCGGTCGCGGTCGGAAATGCGCACCCACGACCGCAGGGCGTCCTCGGCGAGGACCCTGGCCGCCGAGTTGGCCAGCGCCCGGCCCCAGAGTTCGGGCAGCACTTCCCGGTGCCGGTGTTCTTCGCGCATGAGCAGCGGGCGTTCGCGCAGACCGGCTTCCGGCGTGACGGCGAACGCGAACATCGTCAGCGCCTTGATCTCCGGTTCCCCGTCCTCCGAGCGCTCGGTCCACTCGAGCAGGGCCTCCAGCACCTCCTCCGCGCAGCCGGATTCGAGCAGCGCTTGGGTGCTGACGGCGACGGATTCCAGCAGGCCCCAGTCGCCGAGGCGGACGAGGCGGCGCAAGACGCGCAACGCGCGCCGGGGATTCTGGGTGCCGAGCTGCCCGCCGACCGCCAGGCCCGCGGTGATCGGCAGCCTGCGGATCTTGGGCTCGCCGACGAGGTCGGCCCACCGCTCGACATACGACCAGGCGATGCCGGCGTTGCCGGGACTCTGCGCGCCCGCGACGTTGAGCCCGTACGCGGCGCTCTGCTGCAGCAAGGGCGAGTCGGACGTGGCCCAGTGCAGGAGGTATCCGTGCACGCCGTGCTCGAAATCGGTGTTCGCGAGGATTCCCGCGGCGTGGGCTGCCCGCGCCCGCACGTCGACGTTCGTGTGGTTGGCGAGGTTTTTCAGCCAGGTCAGTATTTTCTCGCGGGCTCCGTCCAGTTCAAGCCACAGGATGCCGAGCACGGCGACGCGCAGCCGCGCCGATTTGAAGCGCAGGCTGGCCCGGCCGCGTGCCTCGTCGGAATCGAGTTCCAGCCAGCTGCGCTCGGCGACGATCTTGCGCAGGTACCGCAGCGTGAGCGTCGCCGAACTGCCGTTGCTGAGTTGCCGGTGGAGTGCGATCGCGGCGTCCGCGACGTGGAGATAGCTGGCGTTTTCGAGCACCGCGGTGGCGAAGACGAGCGCGACGTCCACGCTGCCCGGGTTCTGGCTGAGCCATTCCCGGACCTGACCGGTCGGATCGCGCAGTTTGTCGATCGCCTTGCCGACATCCTCGCGTTCGCGCACGGCGTTGACCACCGCCCGCGCGACGCGAGCCGCGAACTCCGGATTGTCGCGTTCTTCGAGCAGTTCCTCCACCCCGGCCGCGGCCAGCTGGTCGCGAAGCGTTTCGGGGTCTGCCCACGGAACTTCGCCGTCCAGTCGCTTGTGCACGATGTCCATCGGATCCGGCAGTTCGAGTTCTTCGACGACGAACTCGTCGCGTTTCGCCGTGGTGGCAAGGGATCCGGCGGCCGGGCCGGTCACGACTACGAGGTGGCTTTCCTCGTCCTGCAGGCGTTCGGCGGTCTTCGCGAGCCAATCGTCGGTGAGTTTGCCCGCGGAGAACTTGCCGTCGCCGTTGTCCGGGTCCACCACGAGGTAACCGCTGCGGGGATGGGGAATCCGCCAGCTCGGATTCCCCAGGATCGTGGTCGGGATCCGGTAGACCGCCGCGTTCTCGCCGAGCACCTCCCGCATGGTCGCCAGCGCGCGGCTGAACCGGCCGGTGCTCGCCGCGTCGGCGATGATCAGCAGATGGTTGCTGTCCAGCCGATCGACGCAGTCCTGGAAGTCGGGCGGCGGCACGAAGTACTCGATCGCGGCGAGATCCTGTTGCTGTACCCGGGCTCTGCCTGATCGCCGCGAGGTGCTCCGGCTGCCAGGACCGGCCAGGAAATCGCCGTCGGCGTGCACCTCGTGGAAGATGTTGAGGGTCGACACGCCTTCCAGCCGTCCGACGGCCTCGGAGACGATCTTGCTGAACTGGACGTTCAGCAGGTCCGAGGCCTGTCCGCGAAGATCGTGGACGGCCTGGTCCCGGTCCGAGGGCGGCGGGGTCTCTTTTTCGGCCGAGGCAGGCTCCGGGGCCGGCGGTTTCGCCGACTCCTTGGGAGCTTCCTCGGCCGGAGTCTCTTCGCTCAAGAGTCAGCTCCGGAAAAAGGGGTGGTGGGAGAGACGGTCAGCGCGGTCCGGCGTGGAAGTCGCCGCGCACGTCGACCCGCTCGTACTGGTTGACCACGCCGCCCTGGTGTGCGTGGGCGGTGAATTTCGTGCCGGTTTCCGCCGGGGAGATCCGGCGCAGACCGGGGATGAGCTGCTCCAGCTTCTTCGCGAGCCGGTCGATGTCGGGGACCGCGTTGCGGAACTGGATCCGGATGTCCTGCACGTCAGCCAGCTGGCGAAGCGGTGCGGGAAGCTCCTCGCGCGGAATCCGCGGCGTTTCCAGCAGGACCGGAATGACGCGTTTTCCCAGCTCGAACGCAGTGGTTATCTCCCGGCGGACGAAATCCTGGGGGTCGTCGAGCAGGCGGTCGCCGTCCGCGTTGGCGGCGTCCAGCCAATTTCGTCCGATCACCACCAGCAGGGCTTCGGACGCCTTGACCGCGTCGAACAGGTACTGCTCCCATTCGGAGCCGAGTTCGATCGACTTGGAAGCGAAAAAGACGGCCTCCGGACCGAACGCGCGCGACAGTTCGTGGTCGAGCAGCGCCACGCCGAACCGTTCGTCGGCCGTGCGGTAGTTGAGGAAGATCTGGTTCAACGAGCGGACCTTTCCGGTTCGGGGAGGCCGTGTGCGGCACGGCCCGTGCCGTCGGGGCGGACGGCCGCGGGGAGCAGAGAGCAATCTTTGGCATCCGAACGGCTGCTTGACAAGACCTACTTGAGGGTAGGGGAGCGTTTCCTGTTTCCGATCGAGTACGGCGCTTTTGTCCAGCTTTTGACTACCGTCGCCGGACTGGAAATAATGATCTACGAAATCGGCTTGACCAGATCGTTCTTCTGGTCGAAATCGCACTATGCTGAGCGCTCGTTTCCTGTTTCCAGATGTTGTCGGCAACGTCAACCCGGGTGGGTGAAGACTGCCGGTCGGGCAAGATGGGAATTCGACGAAGGGCGGTGCGCCAGGTGTCTTCCGTGCCGGAGACGTTCGGGTCGAGAGTGCGAGCGATGCGGACCGCCGAAGGGCTTTCGCTGAGCGAGTTCGCCCGGCGGCTCTACTACAGCAAGGGCCACGTGAGCCGGGTCGAAACCGGTGCGCAGGCCCCGTCGGCTGAGTTCGTGCGGAAATGCGACGCCTTGTTGCGCGCCGGGGGAGACCTGATCGAACTCGCCCGCGAAACCGAGCGGGCTTCCCGGCCGAGCGCGGCCGGGCCAACCGAGGAGGAAGTGTGGGTGATGACGATGATGCCCGAAGGCGGCGGTTCGTTCAGTCCGGTCGCGCGGCGGGACGTGCTGATCGGCGGGATGGCGGTGATCGCCGGGCTCAAGGTGTCCGGCACCGGTGTGGTGGCCGTGGACGCGGAGGCGCAGTTGCTTCAGCACCGGCGATTGTTCGACGCCGCGCGAGCCCTTGGGCAGTCTTCCTCGCCGGACGTCGTGCTGCCGATGGTGGTGGGCCAGGCACAGGCGTTGCGGACACTCGCCGCGCAGGTGGGCGGCCGGGAGTTGCCGAAAGTGGCCTCGCTGGCGGCACGGACGGCCGAGTACGCGGGCTGGATGGCGCAGGAGTCCGGCGACGACGCTGCCGCCGCCTGGTGGACCGCACGGGCAGTGCGCGTCTCCGGGGTCGCCGGCGACGAGTTCCTGTCGAGCTACGCATTGGTCCGGCAAGCGCTGATCGCGATGTACCAGGGAGACGGGGAGGAGACCGTCGCGCTCGCGCGACAGGCGCAGGAGCGGAAGAACGTGCCGCCCCGGGTACTCGGGCTCGCGGCGCAGCGGGAGGCGCAAGGACGTGCCCTCGCCGGAGATCCGGACGGATGCATGCGAGCGCTGGACCGGGCGCGGGCCTGGCTGCAGGACCCCGAAGGCATGCCTGCCGGACCGGTTATCGGCACGTCGCAGGTCGCTGACCCGGTCGGCGTCGCGACCGGCTGGTGCCTCTACGACCTCGGCCGCCCGGCGGAGGCGGCGGAAGTTCTCGACCGGGAACTCGCGCGGATCCCGATCGGCGCCGTACGTGCCCGCACCCGGTTCGGCCTGCGGTTGTGCCTGGCTTATGCGGCGTCCGGTGAACTGGAACAGGCGTGCCGGCTCGCGCAGCCCTTGCTGGCGCAGATCGCCCAGCTCGGCTCCGCGACGATCCGGACCGATTTGCGGAAACTGGCTGTGGTGCTGCGGAGATGGCACGCCCATCCGGACGTCCGCGCGGTGGGGCCGGAGCTGACCGCGGCCTTGAGCGCGGCGAGGTAGGCCGCTCCGTCCCGGCCGCGAACCTGGTTGGCCTGCCTGCTTTTCTCCCGCTGAGCTGCCTCCCGCGCCGGAGTTCTTCCGGCCGCGTCGATCCCTGACAAAGACCATCGTGCCCGGGAATTTGACACCTTCCGCGCGCCCGAACGGAGGTTGTGCCCCTCCTGGCGGCGGCCAGACTGGAGGCACGCGTTCTCGCGGCAATGTCCCAGAGCTGGGCATTGGTCGAACCCAAGTCGCCTGTTCGGTGCGTGGTTGCCGCTTGTCGTTCTTCGGGCCTCCCCGGCCAGGCGGGAGAACAGGAGGACGAATGAGAATCGACGGAAAGACACCCGCCGTCTTGGCGGCTGTCGTGGCGGTGGCGATGTCGGTGGCCGGGTCGGCGTCGCCGGTCGCCAAGCTGGGCACGCCAGCGTGTTCGCCGGACACCACGGTCAACACCGACGACGGTCCGGTGTGCGGTCTCGCGGGCGCGGACATCAAGTCGTGGCAAGGGATTCGTTATGCCGCGCCGCCGGTCAGGGAGCTGCGCTGGGAATCGCCGAAACGGCCCGCGCCCTGGACGGAGCCGTTCGCCGCCACCGCGGAGGGCAACGAGTGTCCGCAGCCAGCCGGTACCGGTCCGGGATCGGAGAACGAGGATTGCCTCAACCTGACCGTCCGCGTGCCGGCCAAAGCGGGTCCCGGTCCGTTTCCGGTGATGGTGCAGATCCACGGCGGCGGATTCCTGTTCTGGAAACCGCAGGACGCGAGCCGTCTCGTCACCGCGGGGCACGTCATCAGCGTGGAGGTCAATTACCGGCTCGGGATTTTCGGCTTCCTGGCACACGAATCGTTCGGTGAGCACGCCGGTGACTACGGCCTCCAGGACCAGCAAGCCGCGCTCCGCTGGGTGCAGCGCAACATCGCGAAGTTCGGCGGCGATCCGCACAACGTCACGATCTACGGTGATTCCGCTGGTGGTTCGAGCGTGTGCGCGCACACCGCTTCGCCTGGCTCGGCCGGGCTGTTCCAGCGCGGGATCAGCCAAAGCGGGGAGTACAACTCGCTGCTCGGCGTCGACACCGTATGGCAAACCCAGGACTGCAAAGCAAAACTGCCCACTGAGAAAGAAGCTCAGCTGGCCGGCGCACGATTCGCCACCGCGCTCCGGTGCAGCACCGCGGCCTGCCTGCGCCGTCTGCCTGCGCGGGACGTGCTCAACCAGGCGGGACGCGGCCGGGGGCCGGACAGCGGCACCATCGCGCCGATCGTCAACGGGACAACCCTGCCGATGTCGCCCGCCGAGGCGTTCGCCACCGGGCACGTCAATCGCGTGACGCTGATGCACGGGGTGGACCGCGACGAAACCCAGCTTCCTTCCGCCGCAACCGCCGCTGATTACGACAAATTAGTGAAGGAACAGTATGGAAAGCACGCTCTCGAGGTTCGCGCAACGTATCCGCTGAACCGGTATCCCGCGCCAGCGCCGTTCCTCGCGTTCCGCACTGCCGTCGCCGACTCCAACTCGGTCTGCCCCGCGCTGCTCAACGACGAGCGGCTGGCCCGGCGCATCCCGGTCTTCGCCTACCAAGTCGACGACACCGACGTACCGCCGCAGTTTTTCGTCGACCCCACTAAGCCAAACGGTGCCTACCACATCGCCGAATGGCAGCTGTTGTTCCCGAACGGCGTCCAGCTCACCCCTAACCAGCAAGTGCTTTCCGACCAGCTTCTGACCCAGTGGACGGGGTTCGCCCGCACTGGAAACCCCACTGTGGACGGTGCGCCGCAGTGGGATCCGTACACAAAGGACAATCCTGCGGTGATGGTGCTCAACGCCGCCGGGGACAGTCAGCTCACCACGGAGATCCCGCGGCAGCATCACTGTGATCTGTGGAATCCGTTGACTCCCTTCGTCGGGCACCGGTAAGGAGGCCGTCCACGTGATCGGGTGCGCCGAACTGTCCGGCGCACCCGATTGCTTGCGAATCGGCTCTTATCGAAAAGAAAACCTGATCACATAGTCGCGAAAGCGTTTTGTAGCAGCGTTTTCCAAACTCGGCTGACAGGGCGGATTCTGGCAGCTACCGTTGATGGTCCGTCGGGGGACATCCTGGTCAAGCAGGGTGGAGGGGCGGCAGGGGGCAGCGAGTTGAGCACGGCTGAAACGGAGATCGCGGACAGACCGGCGCGTTCCTTACGCACTGCGGCATCGCTGTCGCAGTGGAATTTGTGGACCCAGCGGCCGAGCCTGATCGCCTACTGTCTCCTAATCGAGACCGTCGCTGTCGTCGGAACCGGGGCTTCGGTCTGCACCGAGCGTTTCTCCGGCTGGGATCTCGTCGTCTTCGGTGTGCTGAGCGGATGCGGTCTGCTTCAAGCCGAACTGGGCCGCGAGGTCGAACGTTTCCGGCTCGGGTCCGGCACGCCGCACATCAACCTGACTTCGGTGTGGAGCTTCGCCGGCGTGCTCGTTCTGCCGTCGGCCCTGGTCACGGGGCTCGTCGCGATCCTCTACGTCTACCTGGCGGCCCGAAGCCCTTATCGCGTCCGCCGCGTCCCGGCGTTCCGCGTCGTGTTCAACACCGCTCTGGTCATCGTCACCTGTCAGGCCACGGCGCTCGTCCTCTCCTGGACGCCCACCCCCGACCTTGACGTCGCTGTGCACGCCGGATGGCCCGGCTTCGGCAGCCTGGCCCTCGCCACCTTCGCCTACTTCGTCATCGCCGCACTGATCACCGTTCCCGGGCTCAACGCGCCAGACGGGTCGCTCCGCGCCCTGTTCGGCGGCTGGGGCGACAACCTGCTCGAAGCCGCGACCCTCTGCCTCGGCCTGCTGACCGCACTCGCCGTGACGATGATGGCCGGACTGGCCCTGTGCGTCCTGCCGCCGCTTCTGGTCATTCACCGCGCAGTTCTCGTGAAGCAGTTGGAGATCGCCGCGACCACCGACGAGAAGACCGGCCTGTTCAACACCACCGGCTGGCACACCCTCGCCGCTCGCGAACTCGACCGGGCCCAGCGAACCGCCGGCTCCAGTTTCGGCGTGCTGATGGTGGATCTCGACCGCTTCAAACGGATCAACGACCAGCACGGGCATCTCGCGGGCGACACCGTCTTGCGCGCCGTCGCCGCCGCGATCACCGATGCGGTACGCGACTACGACTCGGTCGGCCGTTTCGGCGGTGAGGAGTTCGTGGTCCTGGTCTCCGACATCGGCCCGGCCGGAGTTCGCGTCGTCGCCGAGCGCGTCCGCGACGCCATCGCGCGGCTCTCCGTGGAGGTGTCCGCGAACGGCCTGAAGACGATCGACGGGCTCTCGGCTTCGATCGGCATCGCGACCTATCCCGAGGCCGGATCCGCCATCGACCGTCTCGTCCACGCGGCCGATCAGGCGCTCTACCAAGCGAAGAACACCGGCCGCGACAAGGTCGTCAGCAGCGCCGACCTCCGCTGACCGGATTGCCCCGCCCTTCGAAATGACATACGGTTCCGACACTGACACGCGATTCCGTAGAGGTGGCCGATGACCAAACGCGCACTGGTGCTCGGTTGCGGCGGCACACTCGGCTTCGCCTGGACAGCCGTCGCCCTCGCCGCGGTCGAGGACCAGCTGGGATGGGACGCGCGCGACGCGGACGTCCTGGTCGGCACGTCCGCGGGTGCGGAAATGGCGGCGTTTCTCGGCTCGGGCATCGGGGTCGGCGAGATCGTGGCCGCGCTCCACGGGGAACCGGCTGACGGGCGGGTCGCGCACCATCTCGCCCAGCACCCGGGCCTGCTGCCGCCGCTGCCTGCCCCTGTTTTGCCTGGTCTCGGCCTGACCGTCGCGGCGCTGCGCGGCCGGGTCGACCTGCTGGCCGGGCTGGCCGGTGTCCTTCCGAAGGGACGCGGCGACGCCGGATGGCTGCGCGCTCTCGGTGCGGTGCTGGCCAACGCCGACGGCTGGGTCGACCACCCGCGGACCTGGCTCGTCGGGGCCGACCTCCGCACGGGGGAGCGGGTCGCGTTCGGGAATTCGCAACGGACACAGCTCGGCACTGCCATAGCCGCGTCCTGGGCCATTCCAGGCTGGTTCCCTCCGGTCGCCATCGGCGGCCGCGAGTACGTCGACGGCGGCACCGTCTCGCCGACGTCCGCGGACCTCGTCCTCCCGACCGGCGTCGAGGAGGTCGTGCTCATTCCGCCGATGTCCACCTCCGGCGGCGCGCCCGGGCGCGGCCTCGCCCGCGTCGAACGCCTCGCCCGGAAGGCGATGACACGGCGCGTCGACGCCGAGGTCAAGCAGCTCCGCGCCGCCGGAATCCGGGTGCTCCGGATCGAGCCCGGCCAAGCCGAGCTGGACGTCATGGGTCCCAATTTCATGGACCTGCGCCGCCGCGCCGACGTGCTGCGCGCCTGCCGGACCCTGACCCCGGCGCGCGTGCGTGCCGCCATCGAGCAAGGAGCGACCCGATGAACTACCCCAAGATCGACCTCGACGGCGCGTCCGTCGCGATCACCGGCGGAGGAGCCGGGATCGGCCGCGCGGTCGCGGAGTTGTTCGCGCGCAAGGGGGCGCGGGTCGCGATCGGCGACCTCAACCAGGCGGCCGCCGAGGAGACCGCCGAGCTGATCGGCGGCACCGCCCACCACCTCGACGTCGCCGACCGCGACTCGTTCGCTTCCTTCGCCGCGGCGGCCGAGAAAGCCCACGGGCCGTTGCACGTGCTGGTCAACAACGCCGGCCTGATGCCGAACGGCGGCTTCCTCGAACTCTCCGACGCCACCGACCGGCTGCAGATCGACGTCAACCTCGGCGGCGTCCTCAACGGCCTGAAACTGGTGCTGCCGGGCATGGTCGAACGCGGTCTCGGCCACGTCGTCAACGTCGCCTCGCTGGCGGGCAAGTTCCCGGTCAAGGGACTGGCCGTCTACAACGCGACCAAGTTCGCCGTCGTGGGGCTGACGGCCGCGACCCGCCTGGAATTCGCGGACGCGGGCGTCAGCGTCACCGCCGTGCTCCCGTCGGCCGTCGACACCGCGCTCGCGTCGGGCTTGGACATGCGGCCGATCCCGAAGGTGCAGCCGGAAGACGTCGCCCGGGCGGTCGTCGAGTCGGTGCACAACCGCCGCGCCGAGATCGCCGTCCCCGGTTACGTCGGCCTGCTCGCCACGGCCGCCGGGATCACGCCGGAGCCGGTCCTCAACCGCATCCGGCGGCTTGTCCGAGACGACCGCGCACTGCACGCGGACCGTCCCGAACGAGCTGAGTACCGGGCGAATCTCCAAGCACAGCAGGGGTCCCGGCGGTAGTTACGCGACAAAGCGCAGCCAGCCCGGCGAGCGCCGCGTGTCAAGCCGGAGTCCCCATTCGCCAGCGAACAGCACGGTGCTTCCCGGACGCAGGGTGATGGTCATTTCCGCTCCCGGTTTTCGCCGAACCACCGACTTGCCGCCCACACAAAAGATTCCCGGGAAAAGCCGTCGTCGCCCGCCCACGCGACGATGCCGTCCGGCCGCACGAGCACTGCACCCAATCCGACGGAGCAGTGATTCTCGGCGCAGCGGCCCGGTTGCGCGGTGCCCACGACCGGACTGACCTGCAGGTCCGCGCGCTGAGCAGCCGCGCCCGGCTGACGCTCGGCGAAGAGCGCTTCGCGGAGGCGTACGAGAGCGGCTGGCAACTGCCCGCGCCGACGGGGTGACCCGAACCGACCCCCCGCGGCTGCGGCGGGTGACCGGTTCGTTTTCCGGATAGCTGAGCTGTTCGGTTACGCGGCTAGACCGTTCCAGGTGAGCCCTGCACGGTGGAGACAACCAGAGCATTCCCGGTCGCGGCGTTGGCCACCGGCAGACCTGGCCGACAACCGACAGGGAGAACTCCGCTGATGTCCGAGACAACCGAAAGGCCGCTGCGCCCCGGCGACCTGGCTATCCGGAGCGGTGCCGTGGGCTCCCTCGTACTGGTGCGGGTGCTCGGCTCGCTCGACCTGGCGTCCGCCGACGACCTCGCCGACGTGCTGGACACGCAGCTGCGGACCGGCCGCGACATCGTCCTCGACTGCACCGGCCTGGACTTCATGGCCGTCGTCGGGATGACACTGATGATCGACACCCACCGCGCCGCCCGCACCCGGCAGCAACGGCTGATCGTGGTGACCGGCGGCAACCGGGCCGTGCTGCGCCCGCTGCGCCTCACCCGGGTCGACGGCATGCTCAACCTCGTCGCCACCATCGACGACGCGTGCGCCCAGCTGGGGCCTCTGGCCGAAAGGTAGCCGTTTGGCATTCGGCTCGCGCGGGTAATCGGGTCCCTATCCCGCGGCAGGCAGACGTCTGCCGGGGTAGCTACCCGCGCGACGAAGGAGGGCCAACCGGCGCATGTCCACCCCTGCGCAGACCAGCGGACGCGTGGTGTTCGACAGCGACGACCTCGGCCGCACCGAAGAATTCCTCTGCAGTTCCTACGCCCCGATGCGCATCGGGAGCGGCAGCAGCGACGCCGGCGCCCACATCACCCGGGTCGCCTCGGACAGCGTCAGCGCCGACGAACTCGACCTTCAGTTCGACATGAGCTACGACGTCGACCCGCTCGGCCGGATCTGCCTCTGCGACATCGAAGCCGGAACCATCGAGAACCACCGGGTCGACGGGTGGGCGGAACCCGCCGCCTTCGCCCCCGGCGACCTGTTCTCCTTCGCCCCGCCCGACCGTCCGTATTCCGGCCAGATCTGCCGGGCCCGCTACAGCATCACCATGCTCGACCCAGCCGTGCTGACCCGCGTCGCCGGCACCGAACACCCGGTCCAGCTGCTCGACCACAAACCGGTGTCCGCGGCCGGTGCCCAGCACCTGCGCAACGCCATCACCTACCTGCGCGACCAGGTCCTCTCCGCGCCGGACATCGGCGAACACCCGCTGCTGGTCAGCACGGCGACCCAGCATCTGGCCGCCGCCGTGCTCACCGCCTTCCCCACGAACGCACTGACCGACCGGGCCGGCACCGACCTTGACGCCCACCCCCAAGCTCTGCGCCGCGCCATCGCGTTCATCGAAGCCAACCCCGAGCGCGACCTGACAGCCACCGACTTGGCCCAGGCGGCGGGCGTCTCCGCGCGGGCCGTGCAGCTGGCCTTCCGGCGTCACCTCGACACGACTCCGATGGCTTACCTGCGCCGAGTTCGCCTCGACCACGCGCGGGCCGAGTTGCGGGCTGCTGCTCCGGCGGACACGACGGTCACTCAGGTCGCGGCACGGTGGGGTTACACGCGGCCTAGCGCTTTCACAGCGCACTATCGCGCGGCGTATGGGGAGCTTCCTTCGCGGACTCTCCACGATGGCGCGCAGGCTGGGAGCGGGTTCCGCCCAGAACACGGTCTCCGGCTCGGTGCACGGCCAGGTGGTGCAGGCGAGGAACATTCGGTCCCTGCGGATCGCCACGACGCCGTGCGCGCTGCGGAAGCGTCGTAGTGGACCGCTGATCGTCTTGTTGTCCTCCGGAGCAGGACTGGCGGTCAGCCGGGCGGGATGCTGCCGTTGGCGGACAAGCAGCCGGTCGAGCCGTCGCTGCCAGGGCACACCGGCTCGGACCGGCATCTGCACCTGACGACCACGGTTTTCTCCTATTCCTCGTGGTGCGCCGAAAGCTGCCCGCGTAGCCCGTCGCCGCCCTCCGAGCCCATCGCGGCGCAGTCCTTTGTCACCACCGGAGAGGACGTTGCGCCCTGGGCAGCAGCACCGGCGGAGAGCAATCTTGAAGTTGCGAGAGCCGTCCGCAGGCCACACCCCCGACGAATCGGCAGCGGCCGCTCTCGCCGTCACCGGCGGCGGCGGTTCGGGATGCCTGTCCCCCTCACTCCCGCAGCCCGGCTACCGCCGCCGGCTCTCGCCCCAGTCGGCAGACGGTGCGGATCCCGCCAGCGGAGAGGAGAACGACATGGGTTTCGTTCCCCGCACACCCGGCCCCGGCCCCGATCGAGCGGCCGGATTCCCCGCCGGACTGCACGTGCGCGCACGCAGCGGCCAGTACGAAGGCAAAACCGGAACCGTCGTAGACCGCACCCCCGACCTTCGCCCCGGCTCGGTCTGGGTCGAATTCGCCCGGGGCCACGCCCGGCTCGTTCCCGGATACCGCCTCGACACCGACGAAACCCAGCTGACGCAGGACTGAAAGCCGGGCCCCTCGCTGTCGAAAACCTTCGTCCCCCGGAGTATCGTGGGCTCTGGTGTGCCGGGAAGCCTGGTCGGCGTTAGTCCACAAAGGATTCCTCTTGACCTGCCTGGGGAGCACGCCATGAGCACTGGAGCCGACCGGACCGCCTTCGGGCCGATGGTCATCGTCGCCGCCGACCAACACGAAACCCGCCCGTTGATCGACGACCCGTGGGCCCGCCGCCTCCTGCCCGCCAGCGGCCGGCTCGCCGTCGCGCTGACGAGGTACCGGCCGATCCGGCGAGCGATGACCGCCGCGACGGAAAAGAAGATCCCCGGCCTGTGGGCGAGCATGCTGTGCCGCAAACGCTACGTCGACGACGCTCTCCGCGCCGCCCTCGAAGATGGCGGAATCGAGGCCGTAGTCATCCTCGGCGCAGGATTCGACACGCGCGCCTGCCGCCTGTCCGCCCTCGCGACGATCCCGGTCTACGAGGTCGACCTGCCCGCCAACATCGACCGCAAACGCGCCGCGCTCACCAAAGCGCTCGGCCGCGTCCCCGCCAACGTGACCTTGGTGCCGGCCGACTTCGAAACCCAGAACCTCGCCGACGCCCTAGCCCAGCACGGCTATCCCGCCCGACGGACCTTCTTCGTCTGGGAAGCAGTCACCCAGTACCTCACCGAAGACGGCGTCCGCCGCACATTCGACTTCCTCGCCACCGCTCCCGCGGGCAGTCACCTGGTATTCACCTACGTCCGCAAGGACTTCCTCGACGGCGCTGCCCTCTACGGTGCCGAGGCCGCGTACGCCGAGTTCGTGAAGAAACGGCAGCTGTGGCGTTTCGGCATGGTGCCGGACCACGTCGAGGCTTTCCTTGCTGAATATGGCTGGCACGAGCGCGAGCAAGCAGGGCCTGAGGAATTCCGCAGCCGCTACCTCGAACCGGGTGGTCGCGTTATGCCGGTCTCGGAGATCGAACGCTCCGTACACGCGACGCGGTGACAGTTGGCGGGATCACGCTCTAGAAAATTGATCAAGCCAGGGCTGTAGGTTGGCGCTGCTGGAGCGGTGGTGAGCCGAGGCGTGGAAAGACGGTCGGTTGTCGACGAGTCTGGTCTTCGCCAGCACGGACTGCTCGACCCGAACAACGTCACCGAGATAGCCAGTCAGGCTCAAAACCGGCGGGGCTGGCCTTGATCGGCCGTGATCAACGAGGCGCTGACCTGGGAGTTTTGGTGGGCCGCCTGGGGCTCGAACCCAGAACCTACGGATTAAAAGTCCGCAGCTCTACCAATTGAGCTAACGGCCCGCGCCCCCAGTCTAGCGGGAGCCATCCGCCCCCTCGCTCACCGGCCCAACCCCCACCCCAGGACAGCCCACCGGACCCGCCTACAGACCCTCCCACCAGCGAGTTCGAGGTGCCCGAACCGCCGCAGCGGACGGAACACCTCGAACAAGCGGGCACCGCACCCGATCAGTCCTGCGTGATCACGCTGAAGTGCGCCGACGTGGTCAGGTCATTGCCCGGCCAGTACACCCCGATCGGCGTGCGCGAAGCATCGGACGGCAGGTGCATTTCCAGCGCCTTGACCGAGTTCGGGCCGGGTTCCGCGGTGGTCGGGATGACGACGTACGAGCTGGCGGTGTGCGTCGAGTCGATGAGCACGTCCGGCGCGCCTTCGCTGGAGTCCGAGGTGGTCGGTACGCCCAGCGGAGCATTGGCGTTGTCGTAGAAGACGGTGTTGTACGGAGCGCCGCTGAGTGTGCAGTGCGTCGTCGGGGTCGCTGCGGAGTAGTGCAGGACGTCGGCATGGTGTCCGGCCGCGTGGTCGGTGGCCGGGGTCGCGGTTACGGTGACGTCGGCGTCGGTGCAGAACGGCGTTTCGGCTGGTGAAGCGTTCGCGGAGGTTGCGGTGAGAGCGGCGGTCCCGCCCGCTGCGGCGAGAACGGCGGCGGCGGCGAGGGTGCGGCGAAGGGTGATCACGGTGGCCTCCTGGTGATTGTTTGACTGAACGTTCTTCTATCCAGGTAGACGCTCACCGAGAGCCGGAGGTGCGCCCGTGGTGCCGTTTCGCACACGGAGGCAACCTCGAGACCTCAAACAGCCAGTTCCGCCAACGACTCCCGCAGTTTTCCGGTCACCTCAACCGGCCGCCGAGATTCGCGGTCCACGAACACGTGCACGAAATGGCCTTCCGCCACCAAGGTGTCCGACGCCGTGTACATCCCGATCTCGTATCGCACGCTCGACCGCCCCAGGTGCGCGACCCGCAGTCCGATCCGCAGGGTGTCTGGGAACGAAACCGAAGCGTGGTAAGCACAATGCGATTCCACGCACAGCCCGATCACCGGCCCGGCCTCGATGTCCAGGCCACCGCGTTCGATCAGCCAGGTGTTGATGACGGTGTCCATCAGCGAGTAGTGCACGACGTTGTTCACATGGCCGTAGACGTCATTGTCCTTCCATCGCAACGGAACCGTCTGCCAATGCGGGTAGTTCACCACAGCTGCACCGAATCCCGAAGGATCCCCGCCAGGTCCTTTTCGGACGGTGTGCGCGGCGCGGTGGCCAGCAAGCGTTGCTGTTTCAGTGTTCCCTCCACCAGGGAGTCCACATCGGACTCGGTGTAGCCGACCGCGCCGATTCCGGCGGGCAGGCCGATCTCGCGCATCAGCGTGGTCAGCACGGCTGGCAGATGGTCGGCGAAGTCGCCGGACCATTCGAAGTCCGGGGCCAGCAGCCGGGCGACCCGCTGGTGCCGTTCCGGGTTCGCGGAGAAGGTGAACCGGAACGCGGCGGGCGCGGTGAGCGAGACGGCCATGCCGTGCGGCACCATCGGTTCGTCGCCGGGATAGCCGTCGGGGTGGAAATCCCGTACCTGTCCGGCGATCGGGTACGCGTTGGCGTGCGGGATGTGCACGCCGGCGTTGCCGAAGCCGAGCCCGGCGAACGTCGCGGCCAGCGCCATCGCTTCGCGCGCGGCCATGTCGTCGCCGTCGCGCACCGCAGCGGGCAGTGCCCACGACAGCAGTTCCAGCGACTTCTCCGCGAACATGTCGGCCAGCGGGTTCGCCCCGCAGTAGGGCACCCGTTCCTCCGGCCGCTTCCGGCCGAACTCGGTGTAGGGCTTGGCGGTGTAGCTCTCCGCGGCGTGGCAGAGGATGTCCATCCCGCTCGCCGCGGTAACCCCGGCGGGCTGGCTGACCGTGAGCCGCGGGTCCACGACGGCGAGTGTCGGGCGCAGCCGCAGGTGGCTGATGCCGCTCTTCACCCGCAGCGACAGCACGTCCAGCACGCACACCGTGGTGCTTTCGGACCCGGTTCCGGTCGTCGTCGGCACCGCGACCAGCGGCTTCAGCGGGTTGGCCGGCGCGCGCCCGCCGCCGACCGGCGCGTTGACGTAGTCCATCAGTTCGCCGTCGTTGCTGGTCAGCAGGTTGGCGGCCTTCGCGGTGTCGATGCTGGAGCCACCGCCGACCGCCACGAACGCGTCGTACGGGCCGGTGCCGCGCGCGAAGTCCACTGCCTTCTGGAGGCTGATGTCGGTGGGTTCGACGTGTACGCCGTCGAACGTCTCGGCCGCGATCCCGTAGCCGCGGATGCCCTCGGCGATCCGCTCCGGCCACCCCGTCGCCGCGACGACCGGGTCGGTGACGACGAGCACCCGGCGCGCGCCGAACTGGGTCAGATCGTATCCGATCTCGTCGCTTGAGCCGGTTCCGTATTTGAGCCCAGGAGCCCCATAAGTGAAAACAGTCTCATGTTCGGCGGATGTCACGACGGCGTCCTCCCAACTGGTGGGCAGCCCGATCCGGCAATTGGCACAATCCCGCGGCGAGTTGTTCAAGATCACTTGACGCCGGTTCACGGTGCCGCCCTAAGCTCTCCTCATTAGATACCAAGTGGGCACCACCGTCGCGCAAACGGCCGTACGCGTCTTGAACGAGGCCCGGGTCCGCCGGGTGTACGCGGTCGTCGGTGAGTCGTTCCTGGAATTGCTCGACGCGCTCCGCCGCGAGCGAGACGTCACGCTCGTTTCGGCCCGCCACGATTCGGGCGCCGCCTTCATGGCCGAGGCCGAGGGCAAGCTCACCGAACGCCCTGCCGTGCTCCTCGCGAGCCGCGGGCCGAGCGCCGCGGCGCTGGTCATGGGCGTGCAGACGGCGTATCAGGACGAGACGCCGATGGTGGTGCTGCTCGAAACCCCCGCGCTCGACCCGGTGCTCACCGGCGAGGTCCCCGCGTCCGATTCGACCGGGATGTTCGAAACGATCGCCAAATGGTGCGTCCGCGCGGACGATCCCGACGACGTGCCGCACCTCCTCGCCGAAGCCCTCGCCCGCTGCCGCGAAGGGCGGCCGGGCCCGGTGGTGATCGGCGTGCCCAGCGACGCGTGGGGTGTGCCGTACGACTCGGCCAAACCGGTGGCGAAGGTTCGCCCGCCCGTCACTGGAACGCTGGGCCGTTCGGCGGAAGCGGT
Source organism: Amycolatopsis sp. NPDC054798 (assembly GCF_053611505.1). Taxonomy (NCBI): domain Bacteria; kingdom Bacillati; phylum Actinomycetota; class Actinomycetes; order Pseudonocardiales; family Pseudonocardiaceae; genus Amycolatopsis; species Amycolatopsis sp. NPDC054798. Next base: position 159,012 of record NZ_JBSHAM010000008.1, read on the forward strand.
TGCCGGTCTGGTGGACGAAGCGCGTTATCCGGTGGTCATCGTCGGCGGACGCGCGCGGTCGGCGCGGGACGAGCTGATCGCGGTGGCGGACGAGCTGGCGCTCCCGGTGTACAACGCTTTCCGCCGCCAGGACGCCTTCCCGGAGAACCACGCGCGCTACGCCGGACACCTCGGCCTGGGCATTCCGGCACGCCAGCTCGACGCGCTCGAACGAGCCGACCTTGTGCTCGCGCTCGGCACTCAGCTCGACGAAGTCACGACGCAGGGCTTCCGCTACCCGACTCCACAGCAGACGCTTGTCCTTGTCGGCACTGGTATCGACGAACAGCGTCGCCGCGGCCTGACGTTCCGTGTGGACACTGAGGTCGAGCCGTTCCTGAAGGAGCTGCGCGCGATCGCTTCGCCGCGTACGCGCAGAGCGTCGGCCGCGAACGCTGCCGTACACACCTTCATGACGCCGCCGAACACAAGCAACAACACGCGCGTACATCCCGTCGACGTCGTACGCGCGCTGCGAAAGCTCGCGCCCGAGGACACCATCGTCACAAGTGACGCTGGCAACTTCGCGCAGTTCATGCATCGCTACTGGTGCTTCACGGCTCCGCGCAGCCAGCTCGGTCCGAGCAACGCTGCGATGGGGTACGCGGTCCCTGCGGCGGTAGCGGCCAAGCTTGCTGAGCCGCGACGCGCTGTCGTCGCGATGGTCGGCGACGCGGGCACGCTCATGACAGGGCAAGAGATCGAGACCGCTGTGCGGTACCGCGCGCCAGTGATGGTGGTGGTGTTCCAGAACGGACTGCACGGCCCCCTCGCGATGCATCAGGCCCGTACGCACGGACGGTTGTCCGGGGTGACCATTCCGCTGACTGACTTCGCTTCGTGGGCGCGCGGGCTCGGCGCGGCGGGGTACACGGTGGACGATCGAGAGCGGCTCGAGCCGATCATCGCGAGCGCGCTTGTCCGGCAGCGGCCGTGTGTGATCGACGTCCGCACAGACCCGGATGTCGTGACCCCGGACGTCCGGCTGAGCACCCTTCTCGGAGCCCAGCGTCCTTCCGGGACCTGAAATCTTCCTGAGAACACAAGGAAACGCCGGGAAAGTTCAGTAGCTGGCAGGGGACTGCTCGGGTAACCTGAAGGCGTTCCCGGGGTTCGGCATCCGGACTCGGTGCGCACGGTTCGGCCGGCGTCCGGTTGGGGAAATTCCCGGGTGGACACGTTCCCCGGCCCGGTTCGCGGCCATTCGGCGCGTTTCAGGGGTGGGGACAACCGGTTTCGGCCGGATTTTGTCGGTGCCGGATGGCACCATCGCGGTCATCGCCCCGCTTGCCGCGGGGAAGGAACGAGGGGAGTTCGTCATGGCCGACGAAAAGGACGGGAAATCCCGTACCGCCGCGGCGACGGCTCGCGGCCGGGCCCGGTCCGCGCGGGCCGGTGCGCTGGTGTCCGTGGTGCGCGAGGAGCCGGAGCACGCCGCCGAGGCTGCCGAGGTGCCCGCGCAGACCCGGTCCGGAGTGGTTCCGGTGCAGTTCAGCGCCAGTGCGGAGGCGCACGACGTAGCCGTTGTCGCGCCTGACCAGGGCGCCGACTGGCGTTCGCCGTTCGGCGCGCAGCTGCGCCACGCCAGCGGGGAGTGACCCGGTCGCGGGAACTGGGGTGAGTCGGCTTGTCGGGGCCCGCTCCGCTGTGCTTTACTTTAAGTGGTCTCGATTTTTGTGTTCGTGGTAAAGCACGCTCGCAGAACTCAGCGGGCGTGGGCCTCCTCTCCGGGGAACGCATCTCGCCCGTGTCTGGGCCCAGGACGTCGGTCGGCTTCCTGTTTTGGTGTTATGTATGGAGATTGTTTAGATGACTGAGGGCACCGTGAAGTGGTTCAACTCCGAGAAGGGGTTCGGCTTCATCACTCCCGACAACGGCGGCGGCGACGTCTTCGTGCACTACAGCGAGATCCAGGGCAACGGTTTCCGTACCCTCGAGGAGAACGCTCGCGTGCAGTTCGAGATCGGCCAGGGCCAGAAGGGCCCGCAGGCCACGTCGGTCAGCCTGATCTGACCTGCGTCTATCGCTAAGTCGCCACCACTCCCGGCTCCGGGGGTGGTGGCTTCTTTCGTCTCCGCGGCTGCGGAGGACTCCCGGCCGTCTCACGATGCGGATTCCCTTGCCTGCCAAGGCTTTGTGTGCCTGACCGGCCATTGTGGATCACCCGATCGTGGCTCGCCCGTGGACTCGTAGGCTCGCGGACATGAGCGAAAACACCTATCTCGTCGCCGGGATGTCCTGCGGCCACTGCGCGCAGTCGGTCACCGAAGAACTGACCGAGGTGCCCGGGGTCGAGAACGTGACTGTCGACGTCGAAACCGGACACGTGACGGTCCGCAGCGCCGAAGCTCTCGACGAGAGCGCCGTCCGCGCGGCCGTCGAAGAAGCCGGGTACACCTACGAAGGGCTTGCTTCTCTCGTTTGAACGATGGGTAGCCACGCGCGAACCCAGGGTAGGCTCTGGCCGGCGTGGAGGCACGGCCGATGCAACGTCCGTGCAACCCTTTCCTCCGCGCGGCCGGACGCGTGTGCTGGTCCCCTGGCGGCAGCGGACTGAGGGGATGGTCGATGGGGGAAGTCGTTGCGGGAATAGTGGCGAACCCGGCGTCCGGACAGGACATCCGCAGGCTCGTCACGCAAGCGTCGGCCGTCCCGGTGGAGGAGAAGGCCAACCTGGTGCGCCGGCTGCTGTCGTCGTTCGCGGTGACCGGCGTGGACCGAACGTTGCTGTCCACCGATCTCAGCGGCATTTCCGCCTCCGTGCTGCGCGATCTCGGCCGCGATCCGCTGCCCGCGGTGGAGTTCTGTGACGAAGACACGCTCACTGGCACCGCGCAGGACACCATCAACGCGGTGCGCCGGATGGTCGACGCCGGGGCTGGCGTGATCGTGTGCCTCGGCGGCGACGGCACTGCCCGAGTCGCCGCGAAGGCGTGCGGCGAGGTGCCGCTGCTCGCGTTGCCGACTGGCACCAACAACGCGTTCCCGCAGGCCGGAGAGGCCACGGTGGCCGGGCTCGCCGCCGGGATGGTCGCGAGCGGTCAGGTCGACGCCGATCTCGTGACCCAGCGGGTCAGCATGCTTGAGGTCGTGACGAAGAACCGCCGCGAGATCGCGTTGGTGGACGTCGCGGTCTCGATGAACAAACACGTCGGCGCGAAGGCTCTCTGGGATCCCACTGCGCTCACCGAGCTGTACTGCACCTTCGCCGAGCCGGACGGCATTGGCCTGTCGAGCATCGCCGGACAACTGTGTCCGAGTTCTCGTTACAGCGCCGAAGGCGTAGCGCTTCAGCTTGGTCCGGTCGACAGTTCCGCGTACGTAGTGCAGGCCGCGATCGCGCCCGGCGTCGTGCGTCCAGTTGGAGTACGCGGTTGGGGAGTGCTGCGCCCCGGCGTACGCGTGGACCTTGCTGCAGGTGGCGGCGTTATCGCAGTAGACGGAGAACGTGAGCTGGAACTGAAAAACGGCGAAGGCGCGTACGTAGAACTGCGCGCCGACGGCCCTTGGTGCGTCGACGTACGCGCGGCAATGGCCGAAGCGGCAACCCAGGGGTTGCTGCGCAGTACCGCTACGAGTGGAACCGTCGAGAAAGGCCGAAGCCACGGCCAGTGCGCTGGCTGAGATCACGTGCAGGTGACACCTTCTGGGTGTCGTTCGCTGCGGCTTGCCCGACCGGCTACCTTCTGCGAGTGGCACACGGGGAGGATCGGGGATGAGCAGCACTGCGACGCGGCCGGAAACGACTGCTGAGCCCCCACCGGAGGAACTTCAGGGCCGCAGCGGAATCGCGGGGCTGCTGGAGCTGCCCGGCCAGGCGGTGCGCGCGGTGGTCAGATCGTCGACCACCACGCCCGGCAAGCTGTCGCTGATCGCGGTCGCGCTGGTGCTGCTGTCGCTGGTGGCGGGCCTCGTCGGCGTCTTGTCCGTGAAGGACAAGGACAACACGATCAACGGCCTGATCGACCACCGCGAACCTCTCGCGGCGGCCGCGCAGCAGGTCTTCCGCTCGCTCTCGGACGCGGACGCGACGGCGGCCAGCGCCTTTCTTTCCGTCGGCACTGAACCGCCCGCGCTGCGGAAGCGGTACGAGCAGGACATCGCGGAAGCGGGATCCGCGCTCGCCCGCGCGGCGTCCGACACCGCCGACGTCGGCGACGCCGCCCACCAGGTGGACATCCTGAACCAGAAGGTCCCGGTCTACACCGGGATCGTCGAGACCGCGCGGGCGAACAACCGGCAGGGTTTCCCGTCCGGCGCTTCGTATCTGCGCGAGGCTTCGCAGCTGATGCGCTCGACGATCCTGCCCGCCGCGGACGCGCTCTACAACGCGCACACCAAAAAGCTCTCCGACGAGCAGGACAGCAGCAGCGACGTGCCGTGGGCCGCGGTCGCGCTGGTCCTCGCGCTCCTCGCGGCACTCGTGGCCGCGCAGATCTACCTGACCCGGCGGACAAACCGGGTGCTGAACATCGGGCTGCTCGTGGCCACCGGCTGCATCGTGCTGTCGCTGCTGTGGGGCGCGGTCGCGCTCGTCGTGCAGGGCAGCCTTGTCGCGACCGGGCGCACTGACGGCACGTCGCAGGTCGACATCCTGGTGCGGGCCCGGATCTACGCGCTGCAAGCCCGCGCGGACGAAACCCTCACGCTGGTCGCGCGCGGCGACGGCGGCGCGTACGAGCAGCAGTTCATCAAGCTGGCCGAAAAGCTCGTCGGCGCGGACGGCAAGGGCGGTCTGCTCGGCGAGGCGCGCGGCCTCGCGTCCGGCACCGCGGGCGAGCAGAAGATCGAAGTGGCGGAACAAGCCGCGCGCGAATGGTCGCTGGCCCACCTTCAGGTGCGCCGCCTCGACGACGGCGGGCAGTACCAGGAGGCGGTGGACTTCGCGACGAGCGTGAGCCCGAACAGCGCCGCCGCCGCGTTCGCCCGGCTCGACACGAACCTTCAGGCCGCGATCGACGTCTGCCGTCAGGAATTCCTCGACAGCACCAGATCCGGCGACAACGCGCTCACCGCGCTCGCGGCGGGTGTCGGAGTGCTGGCGGTACTCGCCGCCGGCGGCGCGACAATCGGCGTGCGAGAGAGACTGAGGGAGTACCGGTGATCCGGTCGCGGCACTTCGTCCGGACTGCCGTGCTCGCGGTGGTCGCGGTTCTGGCCGCCGCCTGCGGGACGGCGGACCGGCCGATGGAGGCCGCGCCGGTCACCGATGCGGCCTGGCCCGCCCCGGCTGGGGTCGGCGGTCCGGACGCCGCGGCCGGAGGCGATTCCGACACCAGCTGCAACCCGCTGGCCAGCCTCGCGCCGAACGGTCTCGACCCCTCCGGGCCGAGCCTGCAGAAGATCAAGCAGCGCGGGAAGCTCATCGCGGGCGTCGACCAGACGACCTACCTCTTCGGCTTCCGGAATCCGAAGACCGGCAAGCTCGAAGGCTTCGACATCGATCTGGTCAACGAGATCGCCAAGGCGATTTTCGGCAGCTCCGAGGGGCACGTGCAGTACCGGGCGATCACGTCGTCGCAGCGGGAGAAGGTACTCAAGGAGCACCAGGTCGACGTAGTGGTCCGGACCTACAGCATCACCTGCGCCCGCCGCCAGCAGGTGCAGTTCTCGTCGGTGTACTACGTGGCCGGGCAGAAAATCCTGGTGCCGAAGTCGTCGAACGCGCAGTCGCTGACCGATCTCGCCGGCAAACGCGTGTGCGCGGCGGCGAAGTCGACCTCGCTCGCGAAAATCGCCACCGACCCGGCCAAACCGGTCGCGGTGTCGGTGCCGAACTGGTCGGATTGCCTGGTGATGCTGCAGCAGGGCCAGGTCGACGCGGTGTCCACGGACGACACGATCCTGGCCGGCATGGCCGCGCAGGATCCGACGGTGAAGGTCGCGGGCGACCCGATGACGCAGGAGAATTACGGCGTCGGGGTCCCGAAGGACGAGGAGGACCTGGTCCGCTTCGTGAACGCGGTGCTGGACAAGATCCGCGGCGACGGCACCTGGGCGAACAGTTACCAGACCTGGGTCGGCGCTCGGCTGGGACCGGCGAACCCGCCGTCCCCGCAATACCGGTGACCAGGCCGGTCTCGCCGCACGGCGGGGCGCAAGTTGTACTTTTTGAGCGGCAGGTTCGCCGCGGGGAGCTCGGGAGGTAGTTGTGTCGGAGGAGGCGCGCCGTCCTCGGCACGCAGCACCGGACGGGGACGGCGACCAGGCGAAAGCCGCGGACCAGCCGTCCGGGCGGGGCGAAGCGGCCGACGCTTCGTGGACCCCGCCGCCACCGGTGCGCTGGGACACCCCGGAACCGTCGGTGTCCGGGCGGCTGAACCCGCAAGCGGATCCCGACGCCGAGACGTTGATCAGCGCGCCGGTGCAGCGTCCGCAGGGTGCCCAAGGTGCTCCGGGCGGGCAACCTGGACAGCAGGTGCCGCGGGGCGGTCAGCCCGGACAGTCCGCTCAGCCTGGGCAGCCCGGTCAACCGGGTCAGGCGGCTCAATCAGGCCAGGCCGCTCCGTCGGGTCAGGCCGGACAGCAGCCGCGGACGCAGGGCCGTCCGGCTCCGCGCGGCGGTCAGCCGCCGATGCCGCCGCAAGGCCGCCCGCAGGGTCAGCCGCCTTCGCAAGGTCAGCCGTACCCGGCCGCCGCGCCCGGCCAGCCCGCGCCGCCGTCCCAGGGCCAGCCGTATCCGCCGCAGTCGCGCACCGGACAGCGGCCGGTTCCGCCGAACCGTCCGCAGCAGCCGCAGGGAAACCGTCCGTCCCGCCCGCCGGAGAACCGCGCCACCGGCCCGAACTCCGGCCCGATCCCGATGGGCGCTCAAGCTCAGGATCAGCGTCCGGCTGACGGAGGGGACGCCCCGACGCGTCCGCCGGGCGACCTGGCTCCGGTGATCCTGCCGCAGTCGAACCAGCCGGTCGCTCCGGTCGATCCGGCCGCGCCGATGCCGACCAGCGTGCTGGCCAGCCCGACGCCGCACACCCAGAGCATCATGCCGCCGACGCCGCGGGTTGCCCCCGCCGACGGCGGCCCGCTGCCCGACCACGGCACGGACAGCGTCCTGCCGTCCGGCGGCAGCGAGGGACACGGCACCGGCACCCACGGTTCGCAGGGCTCACAAGGCACCGGCACCGGAACCGGTTCGTTCCCCGGCACCTCCCGGCGCACCGGCTCGCGCGGCACCCGCCGGTCCCGGCGCGGACGGCTCGGCGCGGGTCTCATCGACGTCCCGCCGGTGCCGTACCGCGATCCGTCGACCGCGGTGCTGGCGAATCCGGTCGTGGCCGAGGACAAGCGGTTCTGCGGCAACTGCAGTGCGAAGGTCGGCCGCGGCAAGGACGGTCAGCCGGGCGAGCCCGAGGGCACCTGCGAGAAGTGCGGCACGCCGTTCTCGTTCATCGCGAAGCTGAAGGCGCACGAAGTCGTCGGCGGCCAGTACGAGGTGCTCGGCGCGCTCGCCTACGGCGGTCTCGGCTGGATTTACCTGGCCAAGGACCACAACGTGTCCGACCGCTGGGTCGTGCTGAAGGGCCTCATCGACACCGGCGACTCCACCGCGATGGCCGCCGCGGCGAACGAGCAGCGGTTCCTCGCCGAGGTCGAGCACCCGAACATCGTCAAGATCCACAACTTCGTTCAGCATCCGGACGCGCAGACCGGCAACACCGTCGGCTACATCGTCATGGAGTACGTCGGCGGCCAGTCGCTGCGCCAGCTCGCGCTGCAGCACCACCGGGAAAGCAACCGGCCGGAGCCGCTGCCGATCGGCCAGGTCATCGCGTACGGCCTGGAGATCCTGCCTGCGCTCGGCTATCTGCACGGCCAAGGATTGCTGTACTGCGACCTCAAGCCGGACAACGTCATCCAGACCCGCGAGCAGCTCAAGCTGATCGACCTCGGCGCGGTGCGGCGGATCGACGACTACGAAAGCCCGCTGTTCTTCACCACCGGGTACAGCGCGCCCGAGCTGGCGTCGCACGGCGCGTCGGTGTCCTCGGACCTGTACACCGTCGGCCGGACGCTGGCCGTGCTGAGCTTCGAGTTCGCCGGCTACACCCGGGAGTACAAGAACACGCTCCCCGGTCCGGACGCCGTGCCGTTGTTCGCGCTTTTCGGTTCGTACTACCGGTTCCTGAAGCGTGCCACGCACGCGGATCCGGACCGCCGGTTCATCGCCGCTGACGACATGGCCGACCAGCTCACCGGGGTGCTGCGCGAGATCATGGCGCTCGGTACCGGACAGCCGCGTCCGGCCGCGTCGACTGTGTTCGGGCCGGAGAGCCGGACGTTCGGCGTTCATCTGGTGGTGCCGGAGCAGGGCGAGCGGGTGCCGTTGCCGGACGCCGCCGAGGTTGTTGCCGGGTTGCCGATTCCGCAGGTCGACACGGACGACCCGGCGGCCGGGGTGCTCGCCACGACGACCGCGCTCGATCCGCATGAGGCGATTGAGGCTCTCGCTACGGCTCCGCGCGAGTCGATTGAGGTGCGGTTGCGGATTGTGCGGGCGCGGATCGAGCTGGGCGAGTTCGTGGAGGCGCAGCGGCAGTTGCAGGCTGCGCAGTATCTGGCGATCCGGCACGGGTTCCCGCACGACTGGCGGATTGACTGGTACCGCGGGTTGATCGAGCTGGCTGGCGGTCGGCCGCGGGTAGCGCATGTGGCGTTCGACGCGGTTTACGACGATCTGCCGGGGGAGATCGCGCCGAAGCTTGCCTTGGCGGTTAGCGCTGAGGGGGTTGGGGATTACTTCGGGGCCGCGCGGTTTTACGAGCTGGTTTGGCGGACGGACCGGACGTATGTGAGTGCGGCGTTCGGGCTTGCGCGGGTGTATTTGGCGCAGGGGGCTCGGGAGAGTGCGGTGGAGGTGCTGGAGGGGGTTCCGGCTACGTCTACGCATTATGTGGATGCGCAGGTCGCTGCGATCAAGATCAAGACTCGGGCGCAGGGGGTCGGGGCTGGGGAGCATCCGGCTGTGACCGAGGGGGATTTGGTTGACGCGTCTGGGCGGTTGCAGCGGCTGAATCTTGATGCTGAGCGGCATACGCGGCTTAGTGCGGAGGTGCTGGAGGCGGCGTACGACTGGTTGAGGGTGCCTGGTCAGGCGAAGCCGGTTAGTGCGGCGAAGGTGCTGGGGTGTGCGTTGGAGGAGCGGGACGTCCGGTTTGGGCTGGAGCGGTGTTATCGGTCTTTGGCTCGGTTGACGGATGACGCTGGGGATCGGATCGCGTTGGTGGATCGGGCGAATGCGATTCGGCCGCGGACGTTGACCTGAGGGCGGCTCGGGCTCGTCGCCTGGCGGCGACATTGCGCCTCGTTCGTGAGGGGGCACCCCGAAGCTGATTGTGATGACGGTTCGAGGGGGCTTGTCAAGGCGGGAAAG